>NZ_FKKY02000037.1:0-4648 GCF_900079845.1 Aeromonas sp. EERV15
GCTCTAACCCTGTTACCGAAGGCCACCACCTTTGGCGCTTTGTCGTACCCGCACGGATTGGCTCAGTGTTTGTTGCCGTGTTGGGTGTGGTGGTCGGGTCGAACGGGGAGACTCTGCAAACGACCCAGACGCGCAGCGGCGCACCTCAGCAAGGCACACCCACAGGCAGGTATGAGAAAACAGGCCTAGGGGCTCTCAGAGCCCCTGAATCGGGATAGCGGGATGCTGTTGGAGGTGCTCTATCGGAGCGTGCAGAGGGGCGGCGGCCTACCGGAAACGGGGGCCCGTCCGATAGTCCGATCATGGTCGCGCAAGCCTGTTTTCAGCAGGAGGGCGCAGCCTTGTCAAGCGACAGCGGACACGGCCTTGGCGCGCCTCCTTGCCTTGGGGCCGGAGGCCCTGCGTTGTCCTGAAACATCATTCAAGAGAGGCTCTTGGCGAGGTGGGTTACTGCGCCTGTCCGTCCATCAGGGGCTTGTCCCCCTGTGGGCGGCAGCAGTTATCCACGGAGCGGGGTGCTCTTGACCATGCCCCCCGTTCGGCGCAAAATCAAATCTAAAGTTTGATTCTTCAAAGGGCGAATTTGATGGAAGAGCTACAGGCCAAGTGGATGTTCGATCAGGGTGGGTTCTCCAAGGTCTTGGTGGTGCCCACCCCCATGGGAGCCGGCTACCACCTCCATCTGGTGAAGTTCGGTCGCCAGAGCGAGACCGTGGTGCTGGAACGGCAGCGCGGAGGGTGGCGGGTGTTCAAGAGCATTGATGCCGCCGCCAACACGGCGCATGGCATCGGATTCCGGCGTATCGAGATCGATCTCAGCAGTCGCTGAGCAGGGGTCGAGGGGGTTCCCCCTCGCTCACGAAGGCCCTCTTGTAAACCGCGAAGCGGTACAAGAGGGCTAGTGAGTGTCTTGCTTGTTTGACAAGCCTCCAAAAGCGATCTCTACTGGGTCTCACATTCGGGAGGCCCGCCATGTCCAACTTCGTCATCATCAGACACAAAAAACTCAAGTCGGTGGGCCATGTGCAGGCCGCAATCAACCATAACGACCGCACAACAGAGCCCCTGAATGCCGACCCCAGCCAACGCCACCTCAACAAGGTTGAAGGCGGTGGCATGGTGACGCTACGTAAAAATCTTGCCTCTGTGACTCAGGCCAGTACGGCAAAAGAGCCCGTGCTGGCCATCGAGTACATCGTCTCGGCAAGCCCTGAGCAGATCAGCGATCCGAGCTTTGACCGCAAGGGGTATTTCAAAGCGGCCAGAGCGTACCTGGACAAGCTCGTGGGAGCTGGCAACCTGGTTCACTCGGCAGAGCACTATGACGAACGCAGTGCCCACAGCCATTTCATTTACACACCGATCATCGAATTGGAGGCGAGCACTCGCCGCCGTTCTGTGGTCGTTGGCAAGACAGAGGATGGCAAACAGAAACGGGAAGTGATGGAGTTCCCGACGCAGGCAGGCAGGGCTCTGAACGCGAAAAAGTTCACTGACAGAGCGGCTTCGATCCAGCTCCAGAGCGACTTTGCCACGCAGGTGGGGACGCCCTTTGGACTGCGGCGTGGCATCGAGCGGAGCAAGGCCAAGCACACCGAGATCAAAGCTTTTTACGGCCAGATAAAGCAGGAGCTGGCGGAGATAGAGGCACAGCGGCGGCAGCTCGCAGAGCGGGAGGCCGACTTGAATAAGCGCGACGGTGCCCTCTCCCAGCGCAAGGTAGACCTGTTAACAGAAAGACTGGCTTTGGATGAGAAAGAGCGGGCGGGGAGAGCGCGGCTACAGGCGCGGATCGACGAAATGGTGGGCAAGCTGGAGGCGCGTGAACAGGCCATTCAGGAGCAAGAGGAAGCCTTTGAAGGAAAGCTCGAAGAGCTGGACAGGGTGCTAGATGAGTGTGACAAGGCCCTTCAGGAGCGCGAGAAGGCAGTTAAGGACAACCCCCCGAACCCTGAGTTGAAGACGCGGAGCAAAGCTCTGGACGCGATTGTGGGGCTCTTGCAGCGGGATCAATATGACCGCTTATCACCCGAGCACCAAAAAGAGGTCAGGTTGGCGAAAATGCGGAATGAGGGGCACGAATACAACAGGTAAAAAACCACGTTTAGCCCGCCCTTCCGCACACGCCGGAGAGCTCGTAATCAAAACGCTAATACGAAGCATCAAAACGACAAATTGATCGCGGGGAGGGGGCGAAAAACTGGGGGCCACTGGCCCCCACTTTCCCGCCATCGAGGCGGCTTATCTGATCGGGTGCGCCTCGACTGGCGGAGCAACATACCGAAACAGGCCGCAGGATGCAAAAACAGGTCGAAGCCGGATCGCGCCGAAAAGGCCCCTAAAACGCATTCTAGAGCGTTGCAAACTTTCAGGTAGTAAGCGCCCCGCTTTGTGGGTTGAAACGCCCACAAATGCGATATAGGCGGCCCGTTCGCCACTAACGCCCCGTTTTAGCCGCTAAAAATCGCTATTGAACATAATGGCGATTAGACGCAGTGGGTTTTGTGTCGAGCAATTGAATTTTTCTGGGGCGGTGAGTGTCGGTCATACATCCATGTAGTTAAAAAATTTGCTTCCCAACTTCCATTACATATCTAACTGGTATTTTGGGGTTGTTAATGTCTTTATTTCCATCATCATGCCATTTTTTCTCCCACGCGGAGTAGTACGGTTCGAGATCATCAGGTTTTAGGAGGAATATTGATTTGATTTCAATTCCGCTATAAATGGCAAAAACCCATGGTACTTTTCTGTATTTTGCTATTATTGTTGGGTTCATGTGATGATGAGTGGAAAATGCCTTGGTTAAATCTATATTTATTGATTTCAACTCATATTCTTGCCCTGATAAATCTACGGCGTCATTACCTTCTCTCCCAGGAAGAACCTTTAGGTTGGTAATTAAAAGAACTTGCAGTAGTTTACCGCCATTATCTTGGAATATGTCATTAATTCCATGTTTAGTCGCAAGCGATTGATATTCTCTGATGTAAGGCCAAAGAGCTCTTAGATGTTCTATATCTGGGTGGGCCATCTTTATTATTCCACAAGGAGGATTGATGCGGGGACATTTAGAGCCTTTGCAAGGCGTTCTATGTTATCTATAGATATATTTCTTTCGCTTCTTTCCACTGAGCCGATGTAGGTTCTGTGAAGTCCTGCCATGTCAGCCAGAGCTTCTTGTGACAAGCCAAGCTCCCCCCGCTTTTCTTTGAGATTGCGGGCTAGGATTTCTCTAGCGGATAAGGGGTTTCTATTCTTCGTCATACGCGAGATAATGAGCGTATGATGACTTTGAATCTACAGACTATGAGTAGCATTAAGATGTTGAAAAGTGATGTTTCCCCGGCTTATTCGACAGCTAATGGGGCTGTGTACATTGGTGACTCGCTGGAGTTGCTTGAGGCTCTTCCTGATGAAAGCGTTAGCTTGGTTATGACTAGCCCTCCTTTTGCGTTACAGCGAAAAAAAGAATATGGGAACTTAGATCAGCATGAGTATGTTGATTGGTTTTTATCTTTCGCTAAGGTCGTTTTTAAAAAGCTCAAGCCGGATGGTAGTTTCGTTGTTGATTTCGGTGGGGCTTACATGAAAGGGGTTCCTGCTCGTAGTCTCTATAATTTTAGAGTCTTGATCAGAATGATCGATGAGGTCGGTTTTTTTCTAGCAGAGGACTTCTATTGGTTCAACCCTTCAAAACTGCCTAGCCCTATTGAATGGGTTAATAAAAGAAAAATAAGAGTCAAGGATGCGGTGAATACCGTTTGGTGGTTTAGTAAAACAGAGTGGCCAAAATCAGATATAACAAAGGTTTTGGCTCCGTATAGCGATAGGATGAAGAAACTTATCGAAGATCCTGATAAGTTTTATACGCCAAAGATGAGGCCGTCAGGCCATGATATAGGTAAGTCTTTCGCTAAGGATAATGGTGGCGCAATCCCTCCAAATCTACTGCAAATACCTAACTCAGAATCAAATGGTCAGTATCAGGCCGGTTGTAAAATCGTTGGAGTGAAGGCTCATCCAGCTAGATTTCCAGCAAGATTACCAGAGTTTTTTATCAGAATGCTAACTGAGCCAGGTGATCTTGTTGTGGATATATTTGGTGGCTCAAATACCACAGGCATGGTTGCTGAGCGGGAGATGCGGCAATGGATTTCATTTGAAATGCAACCTGAGTATGTAGCTGCATCAGCATTTCGTTTTTTAGATAAAGATGCCGCGGACGAGGATATTTTGAGTATTTATAATCGGATCCTCAGTGGTGAAACGGTTCACCTAGATGGTGAGATGTCTCCAGCGATCCTCTCGCAAGAAAGATCGTTGACGATCCAAGAGGATCCAGCGTAACCTTTTAAGCAGAAAACAAAAAACCCACCGAAAGGTGGGTTATTTGCCCGGTGTTCTAAGGCGTAGGAACCTTGGAATCCGGTGGGTAACAGCTTCGAGCAGGAAGCAGATACCGTAAAGTACCCCCTCAGTTTAGCCGTGAGCGGCCCGCTGTTCAAGTATCAAACCCCTGCTCTAACCCTGTTACCGAAGGCCACCACCTTTGGCGCTTTGTCGTACCCGCACGGATTGGCTCAGTGTTTGTTGCCGTGTTGGGTGTGGTGGTCGGGTCGAACGGGGAGACTCTGCAAACGACCCA
>NZ_FKKY02000153.1:0-444 GCF_900079845.1 Aeromonas sp. EERV15
AGCTCTCCGCGCTGCACCACCTGAAGGACGGCGGCTGCCGGCTCTTCGGCGTGAGCGGCCACGTGAACAACCCGGGGATCTTCGAGGCGTGCGTCGGCCTCACGCTGCGCGAGCTCATCTACGACCTCGGCGGCGGCGTGAAGCACGGCAACCTGCTCGCGGTCATCCCGGGCGGCTCGTCGTGCCCGATCCTGCGCGCCGACGAGGTCGTCAACGCGCCGAGCGACAAGTCGCCGCTCCACCCGTGGCACGGCCAGAGCGTGCTCGACGTGCCGCTCGGCGTGGACACGTTCCGCACGCTCGGGACGATGCTGGGGACCTGCTGCGCCATCGTGCTCAGCGACAAGGCGTGCCCCGTCCTCGCGATGCACAACCTGATGCGCTTCTACCGCCACGAGTCGTGCGGGCAGTGCACGCCGTGCCGCGAGGGCAGCGCGTGGATCC
>NZ_FKKY02000027.1:0-42510 GCF_900079845.1 Aeromonas sp. EERV15
GTTAGTTAAGATCTCGACTATTTACAGCTTGGCAACGCAAGGTACAATTAAAATCGTACTTGGCGCCGCTCAACTGATCGATACTTGATCAACTAGCGCAAAGAATGATCATGCGTCGGCCCTGGGCGGTGGGGTAACCGGCAATGTATTGGTTAACGATAACTCCGGTGCTGATGGAGTAGGATTTATAGCATCAGTCTCTGTTGGTGCTCAAACCTATACCCTAAATGCTAATGGTACTGGCATCGACATCTTGGGCGCGGGGGGGGTAACTCATAGTTTCGACGCGGTGACCAAAGTATTGAGCCTCAATACTGAGCTCGGAGTTCTCAAGTTCGACCTGCAAGGTACCAACGTGGGGGAATATAGCTTTGTTGCCAAGGCCAATTTATCACCAGCGATCTTTGGTGATGATGGTGCAGTGAAGCAGCTGTTTACCTACACCTTGGTTGATGGGGATGGTGATAAGGTGCCTGCAAACTTGGAGATTTGCATCCGAAGCAACCAGTCTGTTCTGGTTGTTGGTAACAATGCCAGTGATATGGATTCATCACATGTTGCGCACCAAATAGCTAGTCCATTCGATAGGGTCCCTGGCGGGGTTATCCAGGGGGTTATGGGCAGTGATGTGTTGATTGGGGATGTTGGTGGCTCCAACCAATTACCAGGTCAGAAAGCTAACATTGTCTATGTGCTAGATAATTCTGGCAGCATGGATAGCAGAATTAATTTCATTAATGCTCAAGGTGTTACCAGTGAGATCACTCGTCTTGCGGCATTGAAGCAATCTGTTATTGCGTCTCTCAATAATCTGTACGGCTCAGATGCCAGCGATATCAAGGTTCATTTGGTTAAGTTCGGGACAATTGCACCTGCTGGCAGTACGTTCACGCTGACTGCTAAGGGTGTTGATAATCTCGAACAGTTGAACGCTGCTATCGCATTTATTAATGCAATGACGTCAAATGGCAGTGCAACCAGTGGCGAATATACTAACTATGAGGCTGGTTTGGCCCAAGCGAATAGCTGGATTGAGTCATCCTCCCCTATTTTGGCCGCAGATGTTAATAAGGTGATTTTTGTATCTGATGGTGTGCCAAATCGAGCACTAAATAATTTTGGCTCTGTCGTAACAGTCGACCCTACCGAGGCTATGCAACATGTCCTTGGCACAGGTAGTAATGATAATGTCAGTGAGGTCGGGCTCATCGAAACGGCTGATTCAGGTACGGCACAGGCTTTTACCATTGAGTCGGTTGGCATCAATGTGTCCAATAGTGCTCTAGCACTGTTAACCGATGTCGAAGGGATGGGGGGGAGTGCTAATAACGTCACTACCGCCAATCAGCTGACGGATATTATCGGTAATATTACCGGGGGGTTAATCAATGTCGCAGTAGTCGGCAGTGATGTGCTGCGGGGAGGTGATGGGAACGATATCCTCTTTGGCGACAGTATTTATGCTGACAGTATCGACGGTGGTTGGGCGGCCTTTGCCGCAGCACATCCTGGAGCAACCAGTAGTGAACTGAGAGCGTTGATTGCCGCAGGTCATGTCTCTTTTGGTCAGGGCGGTTCGGTTGGTGGCAATGACATTCTGGATGGCGGTACCGGCGATGACACTCTGTACGGACAGAAAGGTGACGATCTGCTGATTGGCGGTATCGGTAACGATATGCTGACAGGGGGAAGCGGTAAGGACACCTTCAAGTGGAGCGCCGCAGATGCGGGTGGTACCGATGTGATCAAGGACTTCACCACCGGAACTGGCGGGGATGTGCTGGATATCAGTGAGTTGCTCACAGGTGAACATGCCGACAAAACATCGCTTGATGCCTATCTCACTTTCACCAGTGGTCCGGGTACAGGTAAATCTACTCTCACCATCGATCTGGATGGCTCGGGAAGTGGTAGCACGACCCATGTTATCCAGTTTGACAGCATCGATCTGACACTAGGAGGTTCACGTAGCGACCAAACCATCATTGAAGATCTGTTGAATCAGGGAAATCTGAAGGTTGATCCGTAACCTTGTCTCGGGGCCGGGCTTGCCTGGCCCCTGTTTTTTCCCCTAGGGGATGGATAAGATACAGGCAGTAGACAAGAGGGGTAATCATGCAGTCATTCAACTGGGTCGACATTGATGGCATCCGTTATAGCTGGGATGGGCAGGGGAACATTACCTGTGCCGGCCAGTTTGGCTATCAGGCCTCGATCGCGGGTGATCGGCTGGATGGGATGGAGATAGAGAATGAGGCTGGTGATGTAGCGGGGTCGCTCTATGTTGACTTTGCAGCGGCCTCTATCACCTATGTGCCGGTCATGGATACCGAGTCTGCCCATAACATGATTCTGGTTGGCCATGATCAGGGTCAGCAGGAGTATCCGCTGGCCAGTTTTCACTCCCCGTTGTTGCAAGATTTGCTGGGGCCGTCTGATACCATCGCCTGGTCTGCGATGGAGGAGGAGAGTGCTGGCACCGATATTGGACAGGCGGTGCAAGGACACGTTCTGTCGTGGGACTCATTCCATTTCGATGATGAGGTGCTGGTCTGTGGCGCGGCACCGGCGCTGGATATGGCAAACCAGAGCCAGGAGCCCGGCAGCATGGTCACCATCAGCCTCGATCTGACCAATCAGATACTGGATCAGATCCCCCCCTTGCACGATATATGAATCCCGTAGCTGCACTGGCATAATCACCTCAATCTTTCCGATTGAGGTTTTTTCTATGTGGCGTCCCCTTCTTACTCTTTCCGCTCTGGTTGTCAGTGCTCCGCTGCTGGCGATTGAAGTGCCGCAAGCGCCCCATCTGGTGGTGAGCGGTTATGCCGAGCAGAAGACCGAACCCGATATGCTTACCCTCAATGTCGCGGTGAGTGCACTGGATAAGCAGGGCCTCAAGGCCAAGCAGCAGGTCGATACCAAGGTCGCTGCCTTTTTCAGCCAACTGGAAGGGCTGGGGATCACGCGCAGCGATGTTGAGGCTGGCAACCTGATGGTCTCTCCGGAATATCAGTATGGCGAGAATAAGAAGCCGGTATTGCTGGGATACCGTGCCCAGCGGCAATTGGCGGTCAAACTCTATCAACTGGATAAATTGAGCCCCTTGATGGATACGGCCCTCAAAGCCGGGCTGGAGTCCGTATCCCAGATTGAATATGGCTTGAAATCGCCTCAAGTCATCAAGGAGCAGGCGCGGTTGAGTGCAGTGAACGATGCCAAAACCAAGGCGGAGTCATTGGCCAAGGCATTCGATATGAAGTTGGGCAAGCTATACAGCGTGGAGTATCGCAACTCCTCGCCCATCACCGCTTACAGCCGCAACTTGAAGGTGGTGCAAGCCATGGCGATGGCAGCCCCGGCGCCGGATATGGCGGATAACAGCTATCAGCAACAGCAGATCACGGTAAGCGATAATATCGAGGCCGTTTTCTTGCTGGAGTGATGCCAGTCGTTTAAGCCCTGTCATGAACAACCCCGCCATTTGCTGCGGGGTTTTTATGTCGTGTCGATGCAGATGTAAAAAAGCCGACGCTCGTGTTTACTTCATCGGGCGTCGGCTTTTTGTTAAGCGGGGTTTATCAGGCGGTCACTGCGTCAGCCTTGGTCACTTCCGGTGCCGGGTTGCGGATCAGGTAATCAAACGCCCCCAGTGCGGCGGTGGCACCGGCACCCATGGAGATAATGATCTGCTTGAACGGTACCGTGGTGGCATCCCCTGCGGCGTAGACACCTGGCAGGGAGGTCGCGCCCTTGGCATCGATCTCAATTTCGCCAAAGCGGGTCAGGGCAATCTCGCCCCCTTTCAGGAACTCGGTGTTCGGCACCAGTCCAATCTGGACGAAGATGCCTGCCACTGTCAGGTGCTTGATCTCGCCGGTGGTGCGGTCTTCGTAATCCATACCGACCACCTTGCTGCCATCACCGATCACTTCGGTAGTGCGAGCGCTCATGATGATGTCGATATTGCCCATGGAGCGGGCCTTCTTCTGCAGTACCTCGTCGGCACGAAGGGTATCGGCAAACTCCACTACGGTGACGTGCTCAACGATGCCTGCCAGATCGATGGCAGCCTCGATGCCGGAGTTACCACCCCCAATCACCGCTACTCGCTTGCCCTTGAAGAAGGGGCCATCGCAGTGCGGGCAATAGGCCACGCCCTTGGTGCGGTACTCGACTTCGCCCGGTACGTTCAGATCGCGCCAGCGGGCCCCGGTCGCCAGGATCACAGCACGGCTCTTCAAGGTGGCACCGGAGGCGAGATCCACGTTCACATACCCATCTTTGCTGATGGCGGCGGCCCGCTGCTCGGTGATCACTTCCACACCGTACTGCTTGACGTGCTGCTCCAGGCTGGCGGCCAGCTTGGGGCCTTCGGTGTAGGTCACGGAGATAAAGTTCTCGATGCCGACGGTGTCCATCACCTGACCACCGAAACGCTCGGCGACGATGGCGGTGCGAATGCCTTTACGAGCGGCATAGATGGCAGCCGCTGCGCCAGCCGGGCCACCGCCCACCACCAACACGTCGTAGGGCGCTTTTTCATTGAGTTCAGCCGCTTTGCGCTCACTGGCACCGGTATCGAGCTTGGCAACGATCTCTTCCAGCGAGATACGGCCCTGGCTGAATGGTTGGCCGTTCAGGTAGACGTTCGGTACAGCCATGATCTGGCGCTCGGCGACTTCTTCCTGGAACAGGGCGCCATCGATCATGGTGTGAGTGATGCCGGGGTTCAGGGTCGCCATCAGGTTCAGCGCCTGCACCACATCCGGGCAGTTGTGGCAGGAGAGGGAGATATAGGTCTCGAAATGGAACTCGCCCTTGAGATTGCGGATCTGCTCCTGCACGGCCGCATCGGCCTTGGAGGGGTGGCCGCCGCTTTGCAGCAGGGCGAGCACCAAAGAGGTAAATTCATGACCCATGGGAATGCCGGCAAAGTGAACGCGCGGGGCTTGGCCCTGTGCTGCGACACTCATGGAAGGCTTGCGCGCGGCAGTGCCATCGGTCATGGAAATTTTGGGTGACATCTCGCTGATCTCGCTGGCCAGTGCCAGCAGCTCTGCAGATTTGTCGCTGTCATTGCCGGACACGCTGATCTCGATGGGATTGACGATGTACTGCAGATAGGTGTTCAGCTGTTGTTTGAGGTTGGTATCCAACATCTTCGAATTCCTTCTTGTGATTGCGGGTCGGCGTGAAATTTGAGCCGGAAAGCTGACCGGCACATTTAACGCAGGCCGGAAAGCAGACCGCGCGTTTTCTGAGGGCCGGAAACAAAACCGGCCCTTGTGCGGGCCGGTCTTGGAAGCGGGAGGCTTAGATCTTGCCTACCAGGTCCAGGGACGGGGCCAGAGTGGCTTCGCCTTCTTTCCATTTAGCCGGGCACACTTCACCCGGGTGGGATGCCACGTACTGGGCAGCTTTGACTTTGCGCAGCAGTTCCAGTGCGTCACGGCCGATGCCGCCAGCGTTGATTTCAACGATCTGGATGATGCCCTGCGGGTCGATGACGAAGGTGCCGCGGTCAGCCAGACCGGCTTCTTCGATCATTACGCCGAAGTTGCGGGTGATGGTGCCAGTCGGGTCGCCAATCATCGGGTACTGCAGCTTGCTGATGGTGTCAGACGTGTCATGCCACGCTTTGTGAGTGAAGTGGGTGTCGGTAGAGACAGAGTAGATCTCGACGCCCATCTTTTGGAATTCAGCGTAGTTGTCAGCCAGATCGCCCAGTTCGGTCGGGCAAACGAAGGTGAAGTCAGCCGGGTAGAAGAACACCACGGACCACTTGCCTTTCAGGTCAGCGTCAGACACCTGAACGAATTTGCCATTGTGATAAGCGGTAGCGTTGAACGGCTTGATTTCAGTATTGATATAGGTAGACATCTATTAGCTCCTTGGTGATGTACATATGCCGGTCTGGTGTTGCAAAGGTTGGCCAGACGAGGCGTTTAACTTTCGATGGATTCATCATAGGGACTTTTGCTAATCGATAAAAGCCGCATTTTTGAATCGCTTAAATCTATTTATTAGATAACTCACTATGGCTGTACCTAACATGAATATCTCTGGCGTACAGAGATAACTCCTTGTCGCGGTTCAATATCTGTGCGGTACATCGCCTTTTCAAGGCAGGGCAAGCCGAGCGCAGCCGCGATGAGATGAACGGTGGAGCAGGAGGTTGAGGCAACTGGTCGCGGCGATGGGGGATGTGCTGGCAATCGAGGGAGGCAGAAAAGCGCGGATAAAAAAATCCCGGCGCTATCGCAACGATAGGGCCGGGTCATCAAACAAGGAATGGCGATATAAACAAATGCTTTACAGCAAAGACTAACTACGGGGTGTGCAAACTTGCAGACATATGAAAGGAAGAGTGTGGGTGCACAATCCCTCGTCTCCCTCTCGGCAACTATTGCATGAGCTGATAATAGTGTGACGAAGATCACAAAGCAACCATGTGGTGTAATTTTTCAATCAAAATGAAAAACTTTCAGCATTTTTGCCGATTAGGTATGCTGAAAACGCTTTTATTGTAATTTTATTACATTTATTCCGTCAGAAATCGGTGGGTGGCTCCTGCTCTTCCATCAACTCCAGCAGGTTGATGGCAACCGCAATGAAATCAGACTCGGTGACGATACCGATCAGCTTGCGTCCTTTTAGTACCGGCAGGCAGCCATATTTGTGGCGCTGCAGGTAGAGTGCCGCCTCTTTGATGCCGGCGTGGGGGTCCACGCTTGCCACTTGCCGTGTCATGATCTCGTCGAGTTGCACGCTGTCGGTAAACTCGGCTTCCCGCTCCGGGCTGATGAGCAGCAGTTTGGATTCCCGGGTAGCCAGGATATCGGTGAGGGTCACCAACCCCAGCAGGTGGTGCTGCTCGTCAACGATGGGAATGTGGCGGATCCGCTCCTGCTGCATCAGCTCCATCGCCTGTTTGACACTGTTTTCCGGACCCAGGGTGAAGGGATGTTCGGTCATGATTTCGGATAAGGTCATCATGGTGAGCCTCCTTGTGTATCTCTCTTCACCCTAGCCCACCCCTCTCTGGCAAAACATGATCAGGGTCAATACAGATCATTAAAGAATCATTAACCGGATGGGTGTATCAATATTGCTCGCTATCCCTTGTCTCTCTTGGGTTTTTGGTCTTTTGGGTTGCCTTGGAAGATGGGGATAACTAGACTAGCCGCCGATTCCCTTCGAGGTGAAAGATGCAAGTATCCGATTTTCATTTTGATCTGCCCAACGAGCTGATTGCCCGCTATCCGATGGCAGAGCGCACCGCCAGCCGCTTGTTGCAGCTCGATGGTCAAACCGGCGCCCTGCGCCATGGTCAATTTGTCGATGTGCTGGATCAGCTCAATCCGGGCGACCTGTTGGTATTTAACAATACCCGTGTCATTCCGGCGCGCATGTTTGGCCAGAAGGCCAGCGGCGGCAAGCTGGAGGTGCTGGTAGAGCGCATTCTGGACGAGCACAGCGTGCTGGCCCATGTCCGTGCCTCCAAGGCGCCTAAACCGGGCACCCGTTTGATCATGGATGCAGGTCAGGACGGCAAGAGTGTCGAGGCCGAGATGCGTGCCCGTCACGATGCGCTGTTCGAGATCCATTTCCTCGACCCGCGCCCGGTGCTGGAGATCCTGGAAGCGATCGGTCACATGCCGCTGCCGCCTTATATCGACCGTCCCGACGAGGATGCCGACAAGGAGCGCTATCAGACGGTGTATAACCAAAAGCCGGGTGCGGTGGCAGCCCCGACCGCCGGTCTGCACTTTGATGAGGCGCTACTTGAGAAAATTCGTGCCAAAGGGGTTGAAACGGCTTTCGTGACCCTGCATGTAGGGGCGGGGACCTTTCAGCCGGTGCGAGTGGACAAGATTGAAGATCACCACATGCATTCGGAATATGCCGAAGTGCCGCAAGAGGTGGTGGATGCCATCGCGGCGACCCGTGCCCGCGGTGGCAGGGTCATCGCGGTGGGCACCACCTCGGTACGTTCGCTGGAGAGCGCCGCCAAGGTCACCCTGGCTCAGGGAAAACCTCTGGCGCCCTTTTTCAGCGACACCGACATCTTCATCTTCCCGGGTTACCAGTTCCAGATTGTCGATGCCATTGTCACCAACTTCCATCTGCCGGAGTCGACCCTGATCATGCTGGTCAGCGCCTTTGCCGGCTATGACAACGTGATGGCGGCCTATCAGGCTGCGGTGGCCGGACAGTACCGTTTCTTCAGCTACGGGGACGCCATGTTTGTCACCCGTCGCCGGGGCGAGGCGTAAGTTTCGCCTTTATATCGGGCCGGATGGCCCTCCATTGTCAGACTGTTTCTCTGACTGAATCGAGGTAGTAATGAAATTTGAACTGAAAACCACCGACGGCCGTGCCCGTCGCGGTCAACTGGTGTTCGAACGTGGCACTGTCCAGACCCCGGCCTTTATGCCGGTCGGTACTTACGGCACTGTCAAGGGGATGACCCCTGAAGAAGTGCGTGAAACCGGCGCCGAGATCCTGCTGGGCAACACCTTCCACCTCTGGCTGCGTCCGGGTCAGGAAGTGATGCGCGCCCACGGCGATCTGCACGATTTCATGAACTGGCAGGGCCCGATCCTGACCGATTCCGGTGGTTTCCAGGTGTTCAGCCTGGGCGACATTCGCAAGATCACCGAAGCGGGCGTCCACTTCCGTCACCCGATCAATGGTGAGAAGATCTTCCTCGACCCCGAGAAGTCCATGGAGATCCAGTACGATCTGGGCTCCGACATCGTGATGATCTTCGACGAGTGCACCCCCTATCCGGTCAGCTACGAAGATGCCCGCAAGTCCATGGAGATGTCCCTGCGTTGGGGCAAGCGCTCCCGTGACAAGTTTGATGCGCTGGGCAACAAGAATGCCCTGTTTGGTATCATCCAGGGCTCGGTCTATGAAGAGCTGCGGGATGTCTCCCTCAATGGCCTGCTGGAGATCGGTTTCGACGGCTATGCGGTCGGCGGCCTGGCAGTGGGTGAGCCCAAAGAGGATATGCATCGCATCCTCGAGCACGTTTGCCCGAAAATTCCGGCCGACAAACCCCGTTACCTGATGGGGGTTGGCAAGCCGGAAGATCTGGTGGAAGGGGTGCGCCGTGGGGTCGATATGTTCGACTGCGTGATGCCGACTCGCAATGCCCGTAACGGTCATCTTTTCACCACCGATGGGGTGGTCAAGATCCGTAACGCCAAGTATCGCACCGACACCAGCACCCTGGATGCGGATTGCGATTGCTACACCTGCAAAAATTACACTCGTAGCTACCTGTATCATCTGGACAAGTGCAACGAGATCCTGGGTGCCCGTCTGAACACCATTCACAACCTGCGTTATTACCAGCGAGTGATGCAAGGTTTGCGGGACGCGATCGAGCAGGGTAAATTAGACGACTTTGTAACTGAGTTTTACCGTCGGCAAGGGAAGCCTGTGCCTCCGTTAGCTGAAAATGACGTGAAATAACAACAGCGTATCAGCTCGTTATCTTTGTATATCTACATCAACAAGAGGTTGTTAAATGAGCATTATCTCCAAGGCATATGCAGAAGGCGCAGTTCCGGGTGCACAGGGTGGTGGTATGGAAATGATCATCATGCTGGCCGTATTTGGCCTGATCTTCTACTTCATGATCTATCGTCCCCAGGCCAAGCGTGCCAAAGATCACCGCAATCTGATGAGCTCCTTGTCCAAGGGTGATGAAGTGCTCACCTCCGGTGGCCTGGTTGGCAAGATTGCCAAAGTGGCTGCAGATAGCGATTACCTGGTGATCGCCCTGAACGACCAGACTCAAGTCACCATCAAAAAGGACTTCGTCTCTGCCGTTCTGCCCAAGGGTTCTATCCAGTCCCTTTAATCTCCCAAGGAGCACAGCGTGTTGAATCGCTATCCGCTGTGGAAATACCTGATGGTGGTCCTGGTGATCGCCATCGGTTTTCTATATGCAGCCCCCAATCTTTACGGCGAAGACCCGGCCTTGCAGGTATCTGCCAGCCGTGGTGCCGAAGTCAAGCTAGATACCCTTGACCTGGTGAAAGAGACGCTTGAAGCGGCCAAGATCCCGGTTAAACATGCTGCATTTGAGCACGGCTTCATCCTGATCCGTTTCAAAAATACTGAAGACCAGCTCAAGGGCCGCGACGTTGTTGCCAACAAACTGGGCGATAACTTCATCACTGCACTCAACCTGGCTCCTTCTACCCCCGCCTGGCTCGAAGCCATCGGTGCTGCGCCGCTCAAGCTCGGCCTGGACCTGCGCGGTGGTGTGCACTTCCTGATGGAAGTGGACATGGCTGAAGCGCTGACCAAGCAGCAAGAGCAGATGGTGCAGGATTTTCGCACCGAACTGCGCACCCAGAAGATCCGTTACTCAGGCGTTCGCCGTACCGGTGATCAGGTGCAGGTGCTGTTTCGCGATGAGGCGGATCAAGAACGTGCCGCTTCCCATCTGCGTCGTCAGAACCCTGATTTGACCTTTACCACCGAGCAGAAAGGGGATGAGTTCATCCTCAAGGCTGCATTGAGTGAAGCGAAGATCAAGGAAGTGAAAAAGTATGCCCTCGAGCAGAACATCACCATCATCCGGAACCGGGTCAATGAGCTGGGTGTAGCCGAGCCGTTGGTGCAACAACAAGGCGCCGAGCGTATTGTTGTTGAACTGCCAGGTATTCAGGATACCGCCCGTGCCAAGGAGATCCTGGGTGCAACCGCGACCCTGGAATTCCATATGGTCGATGAGACTGCCGACATCCAGGCTGCTGCCGATGGTCGTGTCCCGCCAAGCTCCAAGGTCTATAACGATCGCAACGGTCGTCCTGTGGTGCTGCAAAAGCGGGTGATCCTGACCGGTGACCATATCGTCGGTGCCCAGTCCGGTTTTGACGAGTACAGCCGTCCCCAGGTCAACATCAAGCTTGATGGCCAGGGTGGCAACAAGATGGCCAACTTTACCAAGGACAACGTTGGTAAAGGGATGGCGACCGTGTTCATCGAGTACAAGCCGGTGGGTCAGCCGGGTCCGGATGGCAAGCGCAAGTTCCGCAAGCAGGAGGAGGTGATCAACGTCGCCACCATCCAGTCGCGTCTTGGTAGCCAGTTCCGTATCACAGGTATCGATAACGCCAACGAAGCTCACAACCTGGCGCTGCTGCTGCGTGCCGGTGCCCTGATCGCCCCGATCCAGATCGTGGAAGAGCGCACCATTGGCCCGAGCCTGGGTCAACAGAACATCGACAGCGGTATGGAAGCCATCGGCTGGGCCATGCTGGTGATCGTGCTGTTCATGGGGATCTACTACCGTGCCTTTGGTTGGGTAGCCAACCTGGCGCTCTGTATGAACCTGGTGTTGATTGTCGGCATCATGTCGATGATCCCGGGTGCCACCATGACGCTACCGGGTATTGCCGGTATTGTGTTGACGCTCGGTATGGCGGTGGATGCCAACGTGCTGATCTACGAGCGTATTCGTGAAGAGATCCGCAACGGTCGTGGTGTTCAGCAAGCGATCCATCTGGGCTTTGATCGGGCATTCGCCACCATCGCCGACTCGAACGTTACCTCGCTGATTACTTGCGTGATCCTGTTCGGTATCGGTACTGGCGCCATCAAGGGCTTTGCCCTGACGCTGGGCATTGGTCTGACCGCTTCCATGTTTACTGCCATCACAGTTTCCCGTGCCATTATCAACCTGGCTTGGGGTGGACGGCGCATCGACAAGCTGCCCATCTGAGGATAGAGAAATGTTTCAGATTCTACATTTTGAAAAACCGATCCCGTTTATGCGCTATGCCAAGCCGGGTGTGGTTTTCTCTTCCGTGCTGATGGTGATTGCCCTGTTCTTCCTGTTTGATCGGGGTTTGAACTGGGGTCTGGACTTTACCGGTGGTACTACCATCGAGGTGGGGTTCCAGCAGTCGGTGAGCCTGGACAAGGTCCACGACGCACTGGAAGAGCAGAAGATTGAAGGGGCAACCCTGCAACACTTTGGCTCCAGCCGTGACGTGCTGTTCCGCCTGACCCCGAAAGAGGGGGTTAAGGTAGAACAACAGGGTAACGAAGTGCTGGCGGCAGCCAAGTTGCTCGACGAGGGCGCAGTGCTGAAACGGGTTGAGTTTGTCGGCCCTTCTGTGGGTGATGAACTGGCAACAGACGGTGCGCTGGCGATGCTAGCCTCCATCCTTTGCATCATGGCTTATGTGGCGGTGCGTTTCGAATGGCGTCTGGCGTTGGGGGGCATTCTCTCTCTGGTGCACGACGTGGTGATCACCCTGGGCGTGTTCGCTTACTTCCAGTACGAGTTCGACCTGACCGTACTGGCGGCGCTGATGACCCTGGTGGGTTACTCCCTGAACGATACCATAGTGGTGTTCGACCGCTTGCGGGAGAACTTCCGCAAGGTGCGTAAAGGGGATACCGAGTACATTCTGGATCTCTCCATGACCGAGACCCTGAGTCGTACCATCATCACTTCTGGCCTCACCTTTGTGGTGGTGCTGGCGCTGCTGCTCAAGGGCGGTGCGCTGATCCACGGTTTTGCCGTGGCCATGGTGATCGGTGTGGCGTTCGGTACCTACTCCTCCATCTATGTGGCGAGTGCATTTGCCATGTTCCTCGGCGTCAAGCGCGAGCACATGCTGCCAACCCAGGTAGAGAAAGAGGGTGCGGAACAACAGGAAATCCTGCCGTAACAGTGAAGGGCGCCGTAAGGCGCTCTTTTCTTATCTCCGTAGGCCGCTTGCGGATGCAGAGGTTTCAAGCAACAGGAGTTTATGATGCAACACAATCCTCGTTTTTTGGCGCTGGTTGACGGGATCCGCTCCCGCGTTACCGAGACTGACGTTCACCAGATCAAGCGCTGGCAGGATGAAGGGCGCGCTTTTCATCTGATCGATGTGAGAGAAGAGAGCGAGTGGGGCAAGGGGCATTTGCCAAACGCCCTCTACCTCGGGCGTGGGGTGATTGAGCGGGATATCGAGACCCGTTTCCCTGATCCCGAGACCGAACTCTACCTCTATTGTGGTGGTGGTTTTCGCTCCATTCTGGCGGCGGATCATCTGCAACAGATGGGTTATCGCCGGGTAGTCAGCGTAGATGGCGGTTTTCGGGGGTGGTTGGAAGCCGGATACCCTGTCGAATCCTGATTTATTTGAGGCAGAGGGACACAGCTACATGACAAAGTGGCAGTTGACCTTTACCATATGCGGGGTCAAGCGTAAGCGTCGGAGTGTTCATTGAACGTCAGGAAAGGGATTGGATACCTCCTTGGTATCCTGTTGTTGCTCCCCATGTGGGGTTGCAGCAGTAGCAGTCAAGTTAACACCCCCAAGGTTCCCAAGCAGCAGCCTGCTTCACTGGTTTTGGCGACCCCCCTGCAGGTCTCCTACCAAAGTGAGTTGGCGCTGGCGCGACTCGGGCAGATGCTCGGTGAAATGGAATTGACCACCGAGCAACGGGCTGAGCTGTTCTATGAACGGGCTGTGGTATTTGACCGGGTTGGCCTTCGTTCCCTCGCGCGGCTCGACTTTAACCGAGCCCTGCGTGAAAAACCGGATTTTGCCGAAGCCTATAACTTCATCGGCGTTTATCTGGTACAGCAGCAAAATTATGACGAAGCCTATGAGGCGTTCGACTCTGCCCTCGAGCTGGCACCTGATTATGACTATGCCTATCTCAATCGTGGTATAGCGCTCTATTATGGTAACCGTCCCGAGCTTGCCAGCTCGGACATGAAGCGCTTCTATGAAGCGCAGCCAGAAGACCCCTATCGGGTGATTTGGCTCTATCTGGCCGAGCAAAAACTCGACGCCCCTGCGGCCATGAGCCGGATGCGCGAACGGCTTAACAAATACGATGACGATGCCTGGAACTGGGATCTGGTTCGCCTCTATATCGGCGAGATCAATGCCTCCCAGTTGATGGGAAATGTAGTGAAAGGGGTTAAGGATAACCGGGAGCTCGCCGAGCGCTTGTGTGAAACCTACTTCTATCTGGGCAAGTTCGAGTTGGCCAGAGGCAACCGCAAGGAAGCCATCAGCTACTTCAAGTTGGCGCTTTCCAACAACGTCTATGACTTTATCGAGCACCGCTATGCGTTGCTGGAGCTGGAGCTGATGGCGCGTAAACCCTTGCCACCGGGTGCTCAGAGTGCCCGCAGCAAGAGCGATAAGCCCTCCTGATCCACACGACAGCTGTAAAAAAGGCCTCGCGATGAGGCCTTTTTGTTGGGCGAATGGCGGGCTTATTCCACCAGGCTCATGCCGGGGATCTGGCGCCAGTAGCCGTTGCAATCGCGATCCTGCTGCAGAACGAGGGGATGATTGCCCTGCTGGTTAGCCTTGAAGCGGGCCAGCATCTCCAGCGTCTCCATCCCTTGCGGCGAGAGCCTGACTACATCCACCAGGTCTTCCATGCCTGCCAGCTCGTTCCCGAGGTTATAGCAGTAACCAGACTGGGTCTGGATCCCGTTGAGGTTGAACACTCGCTGCCCTTCGCGGCTGTTGGCCAGTCGTCCGGTCGGATAGTGGATGCAGGCGAGTTCACAGTTATCTTTTGGCTTGTCGAGGGAGCGGGCGGTGAAGCAGCGCGCCGAGTAGGCGAGCGGCAAATGGCCGTAGGCAAACACCTCCACCTCGAACCGGTCGCGCAGTGGGCCCAGATCCTGATTGAGCTGGATCAGCCAGTCTCGGGAGAGCTCCACCGGCATGACCCAGCGTTTCATCCCCTTTTTGAGTAGCATCCGCAGCACATCGGCGTTGTAGGCGTTGATGGCCGGGCCGCAGACAAAGGGGATCCCCGCCTCCCAGGCGAGTTGCACCGTACCGAGATCGTTGGCTTCGACCATCAGATCGCCGTTATCGATCAGTCGTTTCACCTCTTTAAGCTCGGAGGGGGCAGAGATGAGGGCGAGGGTAGAGAGCACCACCTGCTTGCCGGAGCTGGCCACCTGACGAGCCAGCGCAATCCAGTCATCGACTTTGAGTTCGCGTCGCTTGCTGCAGACGGTCTCCCCCAGATAGATGATGTCGGCCTGGCTGTTGGCCGCGGCATGGTAAAAAGCGTCGGTATCCGCTTTGGGCCAGTAAAAGAGCACAGGCCCGAGAGAAAATTGCATGCTGTGGGCTCCTTATTGCCACTGACGATGATAGGCGCCGAGGGTGGTCTGGCTACCTTCGGAGACGCGGGCGAGCTGGGCATCCCACTCAGGCTTGACCTGATAGGCCTCGGGATTGGCCTGATAGGCATCGATGGCCGCTCGCCAGACCCGGGTTACTTGCTCCACATAGGCGGGGCTGCGCTGACGTCCTTCGATCTTGACCGACTGGACCCCGGTCTGGAACAGCTCCGGCAACAGGCCAAGGGTATTGAGGCTGGTCGGCTCTTCCAGTGCGTGGTAGGTCTGGCCATCCACCTCGAAGCGTCCCTTGCACAGGGTCGGATAGCCGGCGTTTTCACCGGGGCCATAGCGGTCGATCAGCACTTCGTTGAGTCGTGACTCGAGGCCGCTCGGGGTCTCTTCCCAGCGTACGAACTTGGCCGGTGAGCAGGCGCCGACGGTGTTGGGGCTCTCGCCAGTCATGTAGGAGGAGAGATAGCAGCGCCCCTCGGCCATGATGCAGAGGCTGCCAAAGGCAAAGACCTCCAGGCCCACATCGGTTTCGCGGGCCAGCTGTTTGACCTGATGCATGGAGAGCACCCGCGGCAGCACCACCCGTGTGACATTGAATTGCTGCTGATAGAAGCGAATGGCGGCGGCATTGGTGGCACTGGCTTGTACCGAGACATGGAGCTCCATCTCCGGATAGTGGCTGCTGGCATATTCCAGCACCGCCAGATCGGCGATGATCAGCGCATCGGCGCCGAGGGCCACCCCGCGATCAACAGCCTGTTTCCATCTGGTATCGGCCCCCGGGTGGGCGAAGGTATTAATGGCAATATGCAGTTTGCGACCATGTTGATGCACATAATCCACCGCCTTTTCCAGTTTGCTGTCGGTAAAGTTGAGACCGGCAAAGTGGCGGGCATTGGTGTCATCCTTGAAGCCGATGTAAACCGCATCGGCCCCGTTATCCACGGCGGTTTTCAGTGCCGGCAAACTGCCTGCCGGACAGAGTAATTCCATTGGTACGCTCCGAGAGTGCATATGAAGGGCAAACGAGCCCTGATTGTATGCAGGCATGCACTCCCGCTTTTTGACCTGAGGCAGCTTTGTGTGGCTTTGTCCATCTTGAGGTAACCCTGCATAAGTTTGATTTCCAACAGGATCTTTGCAGTGGCCCTGTGTTTGAATGCGAAAAAAGGGAGTCTATTGTGTTTCAACAACTGCAACATCGCCTGGTCGAACAGGCTCCGCGCTTCTTGCGCCATCCCCTCAAGCTGGTCCCCTTCAATCTGCAAAAACAGTTGATGGAGAGCCTGTTGGCTCGGGTATTCAAGGAAGCCATCGAAGATGGCGATTTCGAGTTTCTGGCAGATAAGTGGCTGAAAGTAGAAGTCTCTGATCTGGAGCTGTGCTGGTTTATCAGTGAGCAGAATGGTCAGCTGGTGGTGGCTCGCGAATGTGCCAAGGCGGATGTCTGTTTCAGCGGTACGGTCAACGATCTGATCCTGATTGCCGGGCGTAAAGAGGATCCTGATTCGTTGTTTTTTCAGCGCAAGCTGAAGATTGAAGGGGATACCGAGCTGGGTCTGGAGGTAAAAAACCTGATGGACAGTCTGGATCTCGATGGCTTGCCGAGCCTGATGAAGTATCCCCTGATGGACTTGGCGACCTTTATCGAGCGCGCCCGCGCCGAGTCAGCGCAGGCTCCGGTGCATGCGGCGCCGAGCCGGCTCCCGCTTTAAGTGATTGCTTACCACATGGGCATGGTGGCGATAACGGTGCCGTGCCCAGAGACAACGACATGCCCACAAGCAGGGCACAAACGCTGCGAGCGCTATCGGGGCAGCCAGTTGCGATATGACCAACCCCAGCGCAAGCAACACAAAGGGCTGGGCTTCATAAAGCCACTCGGGTTGTAGCCAGCGTTTTGCAGGAAAGATGATGAGATCGGTACGACGATAGCTGGAACGCATCATCCAGGTCACTGCGCCCACGATAAATAGCAAGGCGCCAGCAAACCAGAGTAGTCGTTGCTCATTGAGCATAATCAGGGCAACGGCTGCCAGCAGATAGAGGCTGGGTAATCTCTCGTAGATAAATGGAGGGAGCATGGCTTGATTTCTCCGATCTCATAGAACAGGTATCCTTCAAGTTTAGTGTCCCACCTCGATTGCCTCATGCTTGTTTGTTATACAAATCACCGCTTTTGTTCTGAAATGGCGCACCTTTTACGGTGCCAAAATAGCGATTGGTTATGTTACTATTACGCGCCATTTTTGACTGTAGATTGACAGGGCATGCTGGATCAAATTCGTATTATTTTGGTAAACACTTCCCATCCCGGCAACATGGGGTCTGCGGCGCGGGCCATGAAGACCATGGGGCTGACTCAGATGGTGCTGGTTGATCCACAAGCCTTGCCGGATGACAATGCCTTCGCCCTGGCGGCAGGGGCCAGCGATGTACTTGCTAATGCGCGCATTGTGTCGACGCTCGATGAAGCGATTGCTGACTGTGGTTTGGTCATTGGCACCAGTGCGCGTTCCCGAACCCTGAGCTGGCCGATGCTCGATCCCCGTGAAGCGGGCGAGAAGTTGGTGCTTGAGGGAATGCAGCACCCGGTCGCGCTGGTATTTGGTCGTGAACGTACCGGTCTCACCAATGATGAGCTGCAAAAGTGCCACTACCATGTGGCTATCCCGGCCAATCCGGAATACAGCTCCCTCAATCTGGCCATGGCGGTCCAGACCCTCTGTTACGAAATACGGATGCACTGGCTGCAAGAGCAGGCAGTCGAACCCGAAGAGGAGATGGCCTATCCGAGTGCTGCCCAACTGGAAGGGTTTTATCTGCACCTGGAACAAACACTGCTAAAGACCGGTTTCATTGCCGATGATCACCCGGGGCATGTGATGAGCAAACTGCGTCGGCTGTTCAATCGTGCACGACCGGAAGCATCTGAACTCAATATCTTGCGCGGCATTTTGACCTCGGTTCAGAAAATGAAAACACCGGATTAACCGACTGTTTTACTCAACCATAATACTTGACTGTTTTTGTCGGGTATGTGACCATGTGCCACATCAAATTGCTTCGCAAGACGGTAAGGCTCATGAGACTGACTTCTAAAGGACGTTACGCTGTAACCGCCATGCTCGACGTGGCACTGCATGCAGAGCAGGGGCCTGTGCCCCTTGCCGATATTTCCGAGCGTCAGGGCATCTCCTTGTCCTACCTCGAACAGCTGTTTGCCCGCCTGCGCAAGCATGGCCTGGTGAGCAGCGTACGTGGTCCGGGTGGTGGTTATCGCTTGGGACTGGCTCCCGACGAGATATCTGTTGGCCAGGTGATCACCGCAGTAGATGAGTCGGTTGATGCCACCAAGTGTCTCGGTAAGGGTGGCTGCCATGGCGGCACCCAGTGTCTGACCCACTCTTTGTGGCGTGATCTCAGTGAGCGAATTTCCAGTTTTCTCGGCGATATCACCCTGGCAGAACTGGTTCGCCAGGCAGATGTACGCCGGATTGCCGGCAAGCAAGATGAACAGATGAAAACCGCGTTGTCCCTGGTTGAACGGACAGAACGCGGCAATGTGAGCTTGAAAGTCCAACTATAAACAAACGTGCTTTCCACAGTCGTTCGATGTGCGAACAAGGCTGTAACGGAGAAATACATGAAACTGCCTATTTACCTTGATTATTCGGCAACCTGTCCGGTGGACCCGCGTGTCGCAGAAAAAATGATGCAGTGTCTCACCATGGATGGCCTGTTCGGCAATCCGGCTTCCCGTTCCCACCGCTTTGGCTGGCAAGCCGAAGAAGCGGTTGATCTGGCCCGTAATCAAGTGGCAGAGCTGATCGGTGCAGACCCGCGCGAAATCGTCTTTACCTCAGGTGCTACTGAATCCAACAACCTGGCCATCAAGGGCGTTGCACATTTTTACGCCGGCAAAGGCAAGCACATCATCACCTCCAAGACCGAACATAAGGCAGTGCTTGATACTTGCCGCCAGCTGGAGCGTGAAGGGTACGAGGTGACCTACCTTGAACCTATGCCAAACGGTCTGTTTACCATCGAACAAATCAATGCGGCTTTGCGTGATGACACCATTCTGGTGAGCATCATGCATGTCAACAACGAGATTGGCGTGGTGCAAGACATCGCTGCCATCGGTGAGCTTTGTCGCTCCCGCAAGATCTTGCTGCACGTGGACGCAGTCCAGAGCGTGGGCAAAATTCCGGTGGACGTCGAGGCACTGAAAGTCGATCTGCTCTCCGTCTCTGCGCACAAGGTATATGGTCCCAAGGGGATCGGTGCCCTGTATGTCCGTCGCAAGCCCCGTGTTCGTCTGGAAGCCCAGATGCATGGCGGTGGTCACGAGCGTGGTATGCGTTCTGGCACGTTGCCAACTCATCAGATCGTCGGCATGGGCGAAGCATTCCGTATCGCCAAGGAAGAGATGGCCAGCGAAGCGCCGCACATCATGGCACTGCGTCAGCGTCTGTGGGATGGCATCAAAGATATTGAAGCTGTCTACATCAACGGTGATCTGGAGCAGCGTGTGCCGGGTAACCTCAATGTCAGCTTTGCCTATGTGGAAGGGGAATCCCTGATCATGGCGCTGAAGGATCTGGCGGTTTCTTCCGGTTCGGCCTGTACCTCTGCCAGCCTGGAACCTTCCTATGTGTTGCGTGCGCTGGGTCTTAATGACGAGCTGGCACACAGTTCCATTCGCTTCAGCATGGGTCGCTTTACCACCGAAGAAGAGATTGATTACGCAGTCAAGCTTATTCGTGACTCCATTGGCCGTCTGCGCGAGATGTCTCCACTGTGGGAGATGTATAAAGATGGCGTCGATCTGAACACGGTCGAGTGGGCTCATCACTGATCCAACAGGGTCAGTGAACAACGGAATTAGCAGGAGTGAGATATGGCTTACAGTGAAAAAGTAATCGACCACTATGAAAACCCCCGTAACGTCGGTGGTTTTGACAAGAATGATCCCAGCATCGCAACCGGCATGGTTGGTGCTCCGGCTTGTGGCGACGTGATGAAGCTGCAACTGAAGATCAGCGATGAGGGCATCATCGAAGATGCCAAGTTCAAGACTTACGGCTGTGGCTCTGCCATTGCCTCCAGCTCCCTGGTGACCGAATGGGTCAAGGGCAAGACCCTGGACGAAGCGGCTGGCATCAAGAACACCGATATCGCCGAAGAGCTGGCACTGCCACCGGTAAAGATCCACTGCTCGATTCTGGCTGAGGATGCCATCAAGGCTGCTATCGCCGATTACAAGCAGAAGAAAGGTCTCTAAGCGCCGGAGAGCAGTATGGCTATTACCATGACAGATGCCGCAGCGGCACGGGTGTCTTCTTTTCTGACTAACCGGGGCAAGGGCATTGGCCTGCGCCTCGGCGTCAAGACCACCGGCTGCTCTGGCTTGGCTTATGTGCTCGAGTTTGTTGATGAGCTGGCCGAGGAAGACCAGGTATTCGAGCAGCAGGGTGTGAAAATTATTGTCGATGCCAAGAGTCTGATCCACCTGGACGGTACTCAACTGGATTTCGTCAAGGAGGGCCTCAATGAGGGCTTCCAGTTTAATAATCCCAATGCCAAAGGCGAATGTGGTTGCGGCGAGAGCTTTAATGTCTGACAGGGGTGACCTGACGGATGTGACGGTTGAACTGGCATCTGACCGCCAGTTCAACCGTGCTATTTCTGCCGCTATATCGAGAGTGGTTATGACGACCGTTGCCAAGAGGTTTGTATGAACCATTTCGAGCTGTTTGGGCTGGTTGAAGGCTTCGAACTAGACACCCGGCAGTTAGCGGATACCTACCGACAACTGCAAACCCGCTTCCACCCCGATCGTTTTGCTACGGCCCCCGAGCGGGAGCAGCTGGCATCAGTGCAGCATGCAGCTCAAATCAACGAGGCCTTCACCACTCTCAAAGCCCCGCTGCGCCGTGCGGAATATCTGCTCTCCTTACGCGGTACGGATATTCGTGGTGAGCAGCAAACACTGCAAGATACCGCATTTCTGATGCAGCAACTGGAGTGGCGTGAACGTCTGGCTGATTTGAAAGACGACGCTGACCCTGAGCGTGCCATCAAGGATTTTCGCTCTGAAATCAGGCATGATCATCAGCTGCTGATGCAGCAGTTGACCGCGTATCTCGCCGCAGGCGAAGATTTGGGCGCGGCTGACTGCGTCCGCAAACTCAAGTTTGTCGACAAGCTCCTCGAAGAGCTGGAACGATTCGAAGACTCGCTCCTCGAGTCTTGATCCTTTAACGCTGGAAGTTTGATTACCCATGGCATTACTGCAAATAGCCGAGCCCGGCCAGAGCGCTGTACCTCATCAGCACAAACGTGCCGTCGGCATCGATCTCGGCACCACCAACTCTCTCGTTGCTGCGGTTCGCAGCGGTCACGCCGATACCCTTTGCGATGAGCAAGGGCGCGATCTTCTCCCGTCGGTGGTGCATTATCAGACCGATGCTATTCGAGTGGGTATTGATGCCAAGCGCGAAGCAGCCCTTGATCCGCACAACACCATCGTCTCGGTCAAACGGATGATGGGCAAGGCGCTGGCCGATATTGACACCCGTCAGCAACCTTATCTGTTTGTTGCCGCCGAGAACGGTATGCCCCAGCTACAAACCTGCCAGGGCTTGGTCAATCCGGTACAGGTATCGGCCGAAATATTGAAAACACTGGCCGAGCGTGGCTCGGCCTCCCTGGGTGGCGATCTCGACGGTGTGGTCATTACCGTCCCTGCTTATTTCGATGATGCCCAGCGTCAGGGCACCAAGGATGCGGCCCGTCTGGCCGGTCTGCACGTGCTGCGGCTGCTCAACGAACCTACCGCCGCCGCGATTGCCTATGGCCTCGACTCCGGTCAGGAAGGGGTGATTGCCGTTTACGATCTGGGTGGCGGTACCTTCGATATCTCCATCCTGCGTCTGCATCGCGGTGTGTTTGAAGTGATGGCCACTGGCGGCGATTCGGCCCTCGGCGGTGATGACTTCGATCACCTGCTGGCGGACTGGATCAAGGCGCAGGCTGGCCTCTCCGGCGATCTGGATGCTCATTTGCAGCGTGAGTTGCTGGATGTGGCGGCACAGATCAAACACGGCCTGACCGATGCTGAGCAGGTGGCTTGCATCTTCGCTGGCTGGCAGGGCAGTGTGACCCGCAGCCAGTTTGAACAACTCATCACACCGCTGGTGAAGCGAACCCTGCTGGCTTGCCGCCGCGCTTTGCGCGATGCGGATCTTGAGCAGGTGGAAGTGCTGGAAGTGGTGATGGTCGGTGGCTCCACCCGGGTGCCCTTGGTGCGCGAACTGGTAGGGGATTTCTTCCAGCGTACGCCGCTGACCAGCATTGATCCGGACAAGGTGGTTGCCATCGGCGCCGCCATCCAGGCTGATATTCTGGTGGGCAACAAGCCCGATGCCGAGATGCTGCTGCTGGATGTGATCCCGCTGTCACTGGGTCTGGAGACCATGGGTGGCCTCGCCGAGAAGGTGATCCCGCGCAACACTACCATTCCGGTAGCCCGCGCCCAGGAGTTCACTACTTTCAAGGATGGTCAGACTGCCATGGCCATCCATGTGGTGCAGGGAGAGCGCGAGCTGGTCGCCGATTGCCGCTCACTGGCCCGCTTTACCCTGACCGGTATTCCACCCATGGTGGCGGGCGCAGCCCATATTCGTGTCACTTTCCAGGTGGATGCGGATGGTTTGCTGTCGGTCAGTGCCATGGAGAAATCCTCCGGCGTGCAGGCCGAGATCCAGGTCAAGCCATCTTACGGTCTGGCGGAGCAGGACATTCTTACCATGTTGAGCGCGTCCATTGAGCATGCCCAGCAAGATATGGATGCTCGCATGCTGGCAGAGCAGCAGGTAGAAGCTGATCGGGTTGCCCTGAGCCTCAACGTTGCCTTGGCCGCCGATGGTGAGTCATTGCTGAGTGCTGCCGAGCGCGCCGAGATCGATGCCGCCATCGCCCACCTGCTGATCATGCGCAGCACAGGCACCACCAATCAAATCAAAGATGCCATTGAGGCGGCAGATGCTGTCAGTGGTGAATTTGCAGCACGTCGGATGGATGCGTCCATCCGCAAGGTGCTGACCGGACAAAACGTCAACAAGGTGTAATATGCCAAAACTGATCATTCTTCCTCATCCTGTACTCTGTCCGGATGGTGTCGCCCTTGAGGGGCAACGTGGTGAGACCATTCTCGACGTGGCGCTGCGTAATGGGATCGAGATTGAACATGCCTGCGAGAAGTCCTGTGCCTGCACCACCTGTCATTGTGTGGTGCGAGAGGGATTTGACTCTCTCGAGCCAAGCGACGAGCTGGAAGACGATATGCTGGACAAGGCGTGGGGCCTGGAACCGGAATCACGGCTGAGTTGCCAAGCCAGGCTTGAGGACGAGGATCTGGTGGTCGAGCTGCCCAAGTACACCCTGAACCTTGCATCTGAACGCCATTAATTACCCATGAGTGCATTGCACGTGCAGCATCCCGTGGTGCTTCAGTGATATGGTGAAGGCCGTGCCCCTTAAAGGGCACGGCCTTTTTTGTATTCGTTATTCCCTCTTTGCCTATGAAGAGTGCTTATAAATCGTGCCAGTAAAAAAGGAAGCAAACACGATGGCTAACATGATGAACGTAGCGTTATCTACCCAGGCTGCTGCCGCCCATTGGGGCGAGGGTGCGCTACTCAGTTTTAATGGTGACAGAGCTGACATCCATCTGGGGTCGGTTGGTCAGGAAAAAGATGCACTGCGTGCCATTCAGCGTGCGGCCCGCCGCTTTGAGTCCACCGGGATCAAGCGGGTCAAGCTGGTCGGAGATGGTTGGGATCTGGAACGCCGTTTTGCCTTCGCCCAGGGCTTTTATGCCGCTAAAGGAGTGCGTGAACTGGACTTTGGCCACCAGAGTGAGGCGGATAGCTGCGAGCTGGATGCCTTGATCAAGGCGAGCTGCTGGGCTCGTGACATCACCAATGGCTGCCCGGAAGAGATCTACCCCATGAGTCTGGCGGAATCGGCCCTGCTGCTCATTCGCGGTCTGGCCGGTGATCTGGTGACCGCCCGTATCACTGCCGGCGAAGCGTTGCGCGAATCGGGCCACATCGGGATCTGGTCGGTCGGTCGTGGCAGCGAGCGCGAGCCGGTGTTGCTGGAGCTTGATTACAACCCGACCGGGGATCGCAACGCCCCAGTGGTCGCTGCCCTGGTGGGCAAGGGCATCACCTTCGACTCCGGTGGCTACTCCATGAAGTCCTCTGACAACATGCTGCCGATGAAGTCTGACATGGGCGGTGCCGCCATGGTCACCGGCGCGCTGGCGCTGGCCATCAGCCGTGGCCTGAACAAGCGGGTGAAGCTCATTCTCTGTTGCGCCGAGAATCTGGTCTCCGGCCATGCCTTCAAACTGGGTGATATCCTTACCTACAAAAATGGTATCTCGGTTGAAATCCAGAATACCGATGCGGAAGGCCGCTTGGTGCTGGCCGATGGTCTGATGGCTGCCTCCGACAGTGGCGCGACCTACATCCTGGATGCCGCGACCCTGACCGGCGCTGCCAAGATGGCGTTGGGCCGCGACTACAACGCCGTGTTTGCCCTCGATGAGACCGAACAACAGCGTGCGCTGGCCGCTGCCAAGGCCGAAAATGAGCAGGCGTGGGCGCTGCCGCTGGAACCCTGGCATGCCAGCCAGCTCACCTCGGCCTTTGCCGAACTGGGCAACGTGGCTTCCGCCGAAGGCACGGCCGGCGCCACCACTGCGGCCGCCTTCCTGTCCCATTTTGTGCCCAATGAAGGAAAGGGGTGGGTACACCTGGATCTGGCAGCGGCATATCAGAAGTCGGGCAACGAGCTGTGGGCTACCGGTGCTAAAGGCCACGGCGTGCGTACTATCGCGCGCTGGTTACAGGAGGTAACTGCATGAATGTCTGGTTAAGTCGTGATTTTGCCCCGGCGGAATGGGGGGACGGGGCCTTGCTCTCATACCGTGCCGACGGTGTGGTGATCCACCTGATCACCGCTTCCCCACTGCTCGATATTCAGCAGGCGGCGCGCCGCCTCTGTCAGCAGGGGATCCAGAAAGTAGCGCTTGCAGGGCATTGGGATCGCGAGCAGCAGTGGGCCTTTGCCCAGGGGTTACAAACCCCCAAGGTGGAGGTGCAACTGCAATGGGCCATGTCCTCGGAAGAGGACAGAGAAGAGCTGGAAGCGCGTTGGTTATGTGGGCGCTGGGTGCGTGAGATGACCAATGCCACACCAGAGCAATTGGGGCCGCTGGAGCTGGCGGTCGAAGCCGCTGCTTTTATTACCGAGCTGGCGCCAGACAAGGTGAGTCACCGTATTTTGAAAGGTGAAGCGCTGCAACAGGCAGGCTGGGTCGGCCTCTATCAGGTGGGCCGTGGCAGTGAGCGCGAGCCAGTGCTGCTTGAGCTGGATTTTAATCCGGCGCGGGATCCCAGAGCGCCGGTAGCTGCAGCGCTGGTGGGCAAGGGGATCACCTTTGACTCTGGCGGCTACTCCATGAAGAGCTCCGAGGGGATGCTCACCATGAAGTGCGACATGGGGGGCGCGGCCATTGTGACCGGTGCGCTGGCGCTGGCCATGCTGCGCGGCCTCGACAAGCGGGTGAAGTTGATCCTCTGCTGCGCCGAGAATCTGGTCTCCGGCCATGCCTACAAGTTGGGGGATATCCTCACTTACAAGAACGGCACCACGGTGGAGATTGTGAATACCGACGCCGAGGGGCGGTTGGTGCTGGCCGATGGCCTGCAACTGGCCAGTGACAGCGGCGCACCGCTGATCATCGACGCTGCCACCCTGACCGGTGCCGCCGTGATGGCGCTGGGTGGTCGCTACAATGCCCTGTTTGGCCTCGACAAGGGGCTGGTAAGCCGGGCCATGACCTATGCCGATGCCGAGCAGGAGCCTGCCTGGCCGCTGCCGCTGGAGCCTTGGCACCGTCAGCAGTGCCCCTCCCATTATGCCGACACGGCCAACAGCCGCCCGGTGAAGGGGGGCGGGCCAGGCGGCGCCTCCAACGCGGCGGGTTTCCTCTCCCGTTTCGTTGTCAACGAAGGGATGGGCTGGCTGCATATCGATCTGGCCGCCTGCTTTAGCGATAACGGCGATGCTCTCTGGGCGCCGGGGGCCAATACCCTGGGGATGCGCACCATAGCGCGCGCCCTGCTGGCGGAAGCCAAATAAGCGAGACAAGGCACCTTCGGGTGCCTTTTTCATGTTGTTCGAATAGTGAGCAAAAGGTGTCTTTTTGGCAGCTTAAAAGGGCTATCGTGCGCAAGCGCACATATTTTCCCGCACTGCTCGGCGAAGATGAGTGTTGATGTTGATTGCAAGGAGGTTATGTTTAATAAAAAGTTGCTTTTTTGTGTGTTTATCCGCTTTTTGTTTACGTATAATCGCCAGCGAACATGGATACTAACAATAAGACCCTGTAATTAAGGAAAGATACCAATGGCCATCGAACGTACCTTCTCTATCGTCAAACCGGATGCTGTCAGCAAGAACTTGATCGGTGAGATCTACCACCGCATGGAAAGTGCCGGGCTGACTATCGTCGCCGCCAAAATGCTGCGTCTGACCAGTGACCAGGCCGCCGGCTTCTACGCTGAACATCAAGGCCGTCCTTTCTATGATGCGCTGGTGACCTTCATGACCTCTGGCCCCGTGATGGTGCAGGTGCTGGAAGGGGAAAATGCCGTACAGCGTTATCGCGATCTGATGGGGCTGACCAATCCCGAGCAAGCGCTGGCCGGTACTCTTCGCGCCTGTTACGGCGAGAGCATCGATCGCAACGCGGTGCACGGTGCCGACAGCTTTGCCTCTGCCCAGCGTGAAATTGCCTACTTCTTTAACGAAGAAGAGCTCCACACCCGCGCTTGAGGTGTGGCTTGATAGACACAAGGGAGCCTCGGCTCCCTTTGTTGTTTTGCAGGCGTCACTCCTTTTGCGCAATATCCCTCTATTCTCCAGGTGGAAAGCCAGCCCCATTATTTGTACAATGCCGCCCCCTGACATCGTCAGCCAATAATTGATGAAGTGTTTGAACTGAGGCCATTGATGAGCGAAACAAAAATCAACCTGCTGGATCTTGATCGGGATGCCATGCGTGCCTTCTTCGTCGAACTGGGCGAGAAGCCATTCCGGGCAGATCAGATAATGAAGTGGATCTATCACTTCGGTTGTGATGATTTCGATCAGATGACCAACGTCAACAAGGTGCTCAAGGATCGCCTCAAGGCGATGGCAGAGATCAAAGCGCCGGAGATCAGCCGGGAACAGCGCTCTTCTGATGGCACCATCAAGTGGGCCTTGCAGGTGGGTGATCAGGAAGTCGAGACAGTCTACATTCCCGAAGGCGATCGGGCCACCCTGTGTGTTTCTTCCCAGGTCGGCTGTGCGCTGGCGTGCAAGTTCTGCTCCACTGCCCAGCAAGGCTTTAACCGCAACCTGAAAGTGTCCGAGATCATCGGTCAGGTGTGGCGCGCCGCCCGTGTAGTCGGTGGCAAGCGTCCCATCACCAACGTGGTGATGATGGGGATGGGCGAGCCGCTGCTCAACCTCGCCAACGTGGTGCCTGCCATGCGTCTGATGATGGATGATTACGGTTATGGTATCTCCAAGCGTCGTGTGACTATCTCGACCTCAGGGGTGGTACCGGCACTGGACATGCTGGGCGACCAGATCGACGTGGCATTGGCTATCTCCCTGCATGCGCCGAATGACAAGTTGCGCTCCGAGATCATGCCGATCAACGACAAGTACAACATTGAGGATTTCCTCGCTGGTGTCCGTCGTTATCTTGAAAAGTCCAATGCCAATGGTGGCCGGGTCACCGTCGAATATGTACTGCTCGATCATATCAATGACGACATGCAACATGCTCACGAACTGGCCAAAGTGCTCAAGGATACGCCGAGCAAGATCAACCTGATCCCGTTCAACCCCTTCCCGGGCAATCCTTATGGCAAGCCGAGCAACAGCCGTATCGATCGCTTCTCCAAGGTGTTGATGGAGTACGGTTACACCGTGATTGTGCGCAAGACCCGTGGTGACGACATCGACGCCGCATGTGGTCAGCTGGTGGGTGACGTAATTGACCGTACCAAGCGAACTATCAAAAATCGGATGCAACAGGATGGGATTTCCGTCAAAATGGTTTAAATGCTAAGCCATTGTATAGAAAGGGAATGGATACACGTACATTGATCGTAGTGGCAGCGCTCTGCGCGCTGCCCGGCTGTGTGACCGAGACCACTTACGCTGGCCAGAATTCTACCCAGCGTGAAGTGGGTCCCGACCTTAAGGCGGCTGCCCAAACTCGCCTCGACCTGGGGATCCAGTACCTGCGTCAGGGCAATGCCGAGCAGGCCAAGTTCAATCTTGACCGCGCCCTCCAGTATGACCCCTCCAACTCTCAAATCCAGATTGGTTTCGCCTACTTCTATCAGACCGTAGGGGATTTCATTGCCGCTGAAAATCATTACAAGAATGCCCTTGCCATGGATCCGTCCAATGCTGACGCAATGAACAACTATGGTGCCTTTTTGTGTGATCGTGGCCGTTATGAGGAGGCGGATAAGGCCTTTAATCAGGCGGTGCAGCAGCCGGGCTACGTGAAAATCTCCGATACCTATGAAAATGCAGCGTTTTGCGCCCAGCAAAATCGCAGAAATGATAAAGCAAGCGAGTACTATCGCTTGGCCTTGGGGTATAATCCCCGCAACCCAAGGTTATTGCTGGACTTGGCCGAGCTTTCCATGAAAGATGGCAAGCTGCCTGATGTGCAGTCCTACCTCGCTCGTTTTGCCGATGCGTCAGACGAGAACGAGGACAGTCTCTGGTTGAGATTGCGGCTGGCACAGGCGATGGACAAACCGGCATTAATTCACCAATTCGGGACTGAGCTGGTAAGGCAATATCCCACTTCGCAACAAGCCAAGCGTTATTTATCCAATGACTACTGAACAGCCACACGATTTTCAAGACGACTCCCAGGCAGCAGGCCCAGGCCAATTGCTGCGCAACGCCCGTGAACAGCTTGGCTGGACACGAGAACAGGTTGCATCCCGCATTCACCTTCGTCTGACCCTGATTGCTGCTATTGAATCGGATACTTACGACAAGAACACCTCCCATACGTTTATCCGCGGCTATTTGCGCTCCTATGCCAAGCTGGTTGGGATCCCGGATGAGACTATTCTTGCCGCTTACGACAAGCTGGGTCTGACGCCACCTGATAATATCGACATGCAAAGTTTCTCCCGCCGTTCTCGCCAGCAAGCCAATGACAGTCGGCTCAAGATGGTGACCTGGCTGGTGATCCTGGTGTTGATTGCGCTCTCCGTCGCCTGGTGGTGGCAGAGTACCGCCCGCCGTTCTGCCGGTGACGAAGCCCTTGCCGCAACAGAAATGAGCGCGACCGTCTCTGAGCCTGCAGCCGATCCGCAGCCCGAGATCATTAGCCCTGTGCTTATTGAGGGGGCTGAGCCATCTGCTGCCGTTGGCACTGATGTGGCTGCACCTGTCTCTGCGGCAACTGGCACTCAAGCGGCAGTCTCTGCGGCTCCGGTGAATGGTGCCGTGGCCGATACCTCTGTGCCGAGTGCAGTGGCAGAACCAACAGCGGAGGTGGTTCAAGGTGAGCCAGCCAAGACGCCACAACTCAAGATGAGCTTCACCGCCGATTGCTGGCTAGATGTGAAAGATGGCAACGGCAAGACATTGTTCAGCGGTCTGAAGAAAGCCAATGACGAGTTGGTGCTGGAAGGCGCCGAGCCCCTCAAGTTCACCATTGGTGCGCCGATGGCGGTCAAGCTTGACTACAAGGGCACCTCGTTTGATATGAGTCGTTATAACAACGGCCGTACTGCTCGCTTCTCATTGCCGCAGGAGTAACCTGTTTCCCATGTCTGTTCACGAAAAATCCGCTCACGAATCTCCCATTATTCGTCGTAAATCCAGGCAGATCATGGTTGGTAATGTACCGGTCGGGGGCGATGCCCCCATCACGGTGCAAACCATGACCAACACCAAGACCACCGATGTGGCGGCGACCGTCGAGCAGATCCAGCGGATCGAGCGAGTTGGTGCCGATATTGTCCGTGTCTCTGTGCCGACCATGGAAGCGGCGGAAGCCTTCAAATTCATCAAGCAACAGACCCGTATCCCTATCGTTGCCGATATCCACTTTGACTATCGCATAGCGTTGAAAGTGGCGGAGTATGGTGCTGATTGCCTGCGTATCAACCCGGGTAACATCGGCAACGAGCAGCGGGTACGTTCGGTGGTTGATTGTGCGCGCGATCTGAACATTCCGATCCGCATCGGCGTCAACGGCGGATCGCTGGAAAAAGATATCCAGGAGAAGTACGGCGAGCCGACCCCCGAGGCACTGGTGGAATCCGCCATGCGCCACGTCGAGTATCTGGATCGCCTTGATTTCCAGAACTTCAAGGTGAGTGTGAAAGCCTCTGATGTGTTCCTGGCAGTGGGAGCTTATCGCCTGCTGGCCAGACAGATTGAGCAGCCACTCCATTTGGGGATCACCGAGGCCGGTGGTTTTCGAGCTGGCGCGGTGAAATCGGCGGTCGGTCTTGGCATGCTGCTGGCGGATGGGATCGGCGATACCATTCGTATCTCCCTTGCCGCAGATCCGGTTGAAGAGATCAAAGTCGGGTTTGATATTCTCAAATCCCTGCGGATCCGCTCCCGTGGTATCAACTTTATTGCTTGTCCCTCCTGCTCCCGTCAGGAGTTCGATGTGATCGCTACCGTCAATGCGCTGGAAGAGCGGCTCGAAGACATCATCACCCCGATGGATGTCTCCATCATCGGCTGTGTGGTCAATGGTCCGGGCGAAGCCTTGGTGTCCGATCTGGGATTGGCTGGCGCGGCCAACAAGAGCGCCTTCTATGAAGGGGGCCTGCGGGTCGATCGGCTCGATAACAAGGATCTGATCCCGATCCTGGAACGGCGTATTCGTGCCAGAGCCGCCATGCTGGACCCCGCCAACCAGATCCTGGTGGGCAAGGATTGAACAAATTGGGGCCACCTTGGGTGGCCCTCGTTCCAGGTGACTGATTTTACATCCCGCATACGGATTCTCTGATTTTACCTCGGGGGTGAAAATCCCTATAATGCGGCCAAATTTTACCTCTTTTTCTCGAGTATCAACGTGGCAAAACAGATCCAAGCTATTCGCGGTATGAATGATTGCCTGCCGGAGCAGAGCCCGGTATGGCAGAAGGTTGAACAGATCCTGCGCCAGGTCGTTGCCAGCTATGGCTACAGCGAAGTGCGCATGCCGATTGTCGAGCAGACCCACCTGTTCAAGCGCGCCATCGGTGAAGTGACCGACGTGGTCGAAAAAGAGATGTACTCCTTTGATGACCGCAACGGCGACAGCCTGAGCCTGCGTCCGGAAGGAACTGCCAGCTGCGTCCGCGCCGGTATCGAGCACGGCCTGCTTTATAACCAGGAACGCCGGATGTGGTACATGGGCCCCATGTTCCGTCACGAGCGTCCTCAGAAGGGCCGTTATCGCCAGTTCCACCAGTTCGGTGTCGAGCTGTTTGGCATTAACGGGCCGGATATTGATGCCGAGCTGATCATGCTGACCCATCGCCTGTGGCGCCTGTTTGGCATCAGCGATAATGTCACCCTGCAGCTCAATACTTTGGGTCAGAGCGCCGAACGTGCCGCCTATCGCGATGCACTGGTGGCCTATCTGGAGCAGTACAAGGATCAGCTGGACGAAGAGAGCCAGCGCCGTATGTACAGCAACCCGCTGCGGGTACTCGACTCCAAAGACCAAAAAGTACAGGCCATTTTGGTTAATGCTCCCCGTCTGTTCGATCACCTTGGCGAAGAGAGTCTGGCTCACTTCGAGGGGCTCAAGCGCCTGCTCACCTCTGCCGGTATCGCGTTTGAAGTGAACGAACGCCTGGTGCGCGGCCTTGACTACTACAACCTGACCGTGTTCGAGTGGGTCACTACCAGCCTGGGTGCCCAGGGCACCGTCTGTGCCGGTGGTCGCTACGATGGTCTGGTTGAGCAGCTTGGTGGCCAGGCGACCCCGGCAGTTGGCTTTGCCATGGGCATGGAGCGTCTGGTATTGATGCTGGAGACCCTCGAGCTCAATGGCGATATCCGTCCTGCCGTGGATGTTTATCTGGCCATGGTGGGTGAGGGGACCGAGCAGGCTGGCTTCCAACTGGCCGAGCGGCTGCGTGATGCGCTGCCAGACCTGCGCCTGATGAGCCACTGCGGTGGCGGCAATTTCAAGAAACAACTCAAACGTGCCGACAAGAGCGGCGCGTCTATCGCCCTGATCCTTGGTGAAACCGAGGTGCAAAACGGGGAGATCACTATCAAATACCTGCGTGGTCAGGCTGAGCAACAGACCGTCAAGGTTGACGCCGCCATCGCCCTGCTGGCAGCCAAAGGAGAGTAAGCTGTGGAAGTTTATACCACCGAAGAACAACAGGTTGAGGTTATCAAGGAGTGGTGGAAAGAGAACGGGACATCGGTGATCGCCGGGACCGTGATCGGCTTGGTCGGCCTGTTCGGCTGGCGCTACTACAACCAGCATCAACAAGAGTCCATGGAAGCTTCCTCCCAAGCTTACAACCAGGCAATTGAACAACTGGTCAAAGCTGATGCTGCCGGTTTCGAGCAGGCACAGCAGTTTGTCACTGCCAACAAGGGTGACTCCTACAGTGAGCTGGCCGCCCTGCAACTGGCGGCTGCTGCTGTCAAAGCGGGCAAGCTGGATCTGGCTGCCGAGCAGCTGACCCTGGTGGCCACCAGTGGTGACGAGAGCATTCGCCCCATCGCTGCTCTGCGCCTGGCCCGGGTGCTGAATGATCAGGGCAAGGCCGATGAGGCGTTGGCCAAGCTTGGCACTATTACCAGTGATGCTTTCAAAGCCCAAGTCGCGGAAGTGCGTGGCGATATCCTGCAAAAGCAGGGCAAGAGCGAAGAAGCCCGTGATGCTTATCAGGCAGCCGCAGATGCTGGCGGCCTGCAAAGCAGCCAGGAACTCAAACTGAAGATGGACGACCTGGCCTTGCCGGCCGTGGTAATGGGTGAGGCACCGGATGCGTAATCTATTCAAGATGGTAGCGCTGGGGGCTGCGGTCTCCTTCGCGCTGCAGGGATGCTCCCTGTTCAGTTCGGAAGAAGATCTCAACCCGATGGCACCGCTGCCCCAGGTTGAATCTGCCTTCAGTGCTGATACGGCCTGGTCTGCGACGGTCGGTGACGGGATCGGTAACTTCTACTCCCAGCTCAAGCCGGTGGTGGAAGAGGAGCATATCTATGCTGCTGCCCGTGGTGGTGATGTCACCGCCTTCGATCGTGTCAGTGGCGATCGTCTGTGGACCGTTGACCTGGCCGATCTGCCGGTCAATGCCGACAAGCGCAGCGCTCGCCTTTCCGGTGGTCTGGTCTCCCGTTACGGCAAGCTGTTCCTAGGCTCCGAAAACGGCGTTGTCTATGCCCTGAACGCAGAGAACGGCGAGGTGCTGTGGCAGACCAATGTGCCCGGTGAAGTGGTTGCCAGCCCTGCTGTAGAAGATGGCCGGGTGGTGGTGCTGACCACCTCTGGCCGCCTGATTGCGCTCGATACCGATGAGGGCAAGCTGCAATGGTCGCTCTCCGAAGAGCAGCCCCCGCTGACCCTGCGCAGTGCCGGTGCGCCGGTGATCACCAATGGTGCGGTGATTTACGGTCGTGCCGATGGCAAAGTGGGCATTGCCCTGCTGGCCAACGGTCAGCCGGTTCGTCAATCCAAGGTGGCGGATCCCCGTGGTGCCACTGAGCTTGACCGCATGGTTGACGTCGATGCCAGCCCGCTGATCGCTGGTGATGAGCTCTATGCCATTGCCTACAATGGTCAACTGATGGCACGCAAGCTGATGACCGGTGACGAGGTGTGGAAGCGCAAGTATTCCGGCTATCGCGATCTGGCGATGACCGGCAATGCCATCGTGCTGACCGACAGCCGCAGCCACCTGTTTGCAGTCGATCGTCGCAACGGCCTGGAGTTGTGGTCTAATACCAAGCTGGAGAATCGTACCGTCACTGCACCTGTCATCTTTGGTGACTATGTGGTGGTGGGTGATGTGGAAGGATACCTGTATTGGCTGGATCGTACCGACGGTACCATCAAGGCGATGCAGCAGCTCGATAGCAGTGGTCTCTATGCCGCCCCACTGGTGGATGGTGACACCCTGTATGTGCAGAGCCGTGACGGCAAGTTGTACGCCCTCAAGCGTCCTTGATCGTCCGTTAATGTGAATATCCGGCTCCTGGCTTTTTGGCCAGGAGCCTTTGTCGTCTTGAGAATGAGGCTTTTATGACTCCTGTAGTAGCCCTGGTGGGCCGCCCCAATGTGGGGAAATCCACCCTGTTTAACCGCTTGACCCGTACTCGGGATGCCCTGGTCGCCGATTTTCCCGGTCTGACCCGGGACCGTAAATACGGTCAGGCGAAGTTGGGCGAGCTGGAATTTATCGTGGTCGATACCGGTGGTATCGATGGCTCCGAAGAGGGGATCGAGCTGAAGATGGCCGAGCAATCCCTGCTGGCCATCGAAGAAGCCGATGTGGTGCTGTTTATGGTGGATGCCCGTGCCGGTATGACTGCGGCGGATCAAGCCATCGCTGAACACCTGCGCAAGACCCACAAAAAGGTGTTTCTGGTTGCTAACAAAACCGATGGCATCGACGGTGATTCCGCTGTGTCCGAGTTTTACGCCCTGGCGCTGGGTGATGTCTATCAAATCGCCGCTGCCCACGGTCGTGGTGTACTGAGCCTGTTCGAACTGGCGCTGGCTCCCCACCTGGAAACCCTGGTCGACGCCGCTACCGATGAAGATGCGCAGGAAGAAGAGGAGGACTTCGACGAAGAAGCCCTGCTGCGCATGGTAGCTGCCGGTGATCTGGATACCCGGGAAGATACCAAAGAGACCCCGTTTGCCGACCTGCCGATCAAGTTTGCCATCGTCGGTCGCCCTAACGTCGGTAAATCGACCCTGACCAACCGTATGCTCGGCGAAGATCGGGTCATCGTCTATGACATGCCCGGCACCACCCGTGACTCCGTCTATATCCCGATGGAGCGTGACGAGCAGAAGTACGTCATTATCGATACCGCCGGTGTGCGTCGTCGTGGCAAGGTGCACGAGACGGTGGAGAAGTTCTCCGTCATCAAGACCCTCAAGGCCATCGAAGATGCCAACGTCTGCCTGCTGGTGATCGACGCCCAGGAGACCATCACCGATCAGGATCTCAGCATCCTTGGCTTTGTGCTCCACTCCGGCCGCTCGGTGGTGTTGGTAGTCAACAAGTGGGACGGTCTGGATCAGAAAGTAAAAGAAGATGTAAAGAACGAGCTGGAACGTCGCTTGGGCTTTATCGATTTTGCCCGCGTCCACTTCATCTCTGCCCTGCATGGCAGCGGTGTCGGCCACCTGTTTGAGTCGATTCAGGAGGCGTACCAGTCGGCGACCCGTCGAACCAGTACTGCCATGTTGACCCGCATCATGCAGATGGCGCAGGAAGATCACCAGCCGCCTATGGTCAACGGTCGCCGCGTCAAGCTCAAATATGCTCACGCCGGTGGTTACAACCCGCCGCGTATCGTGATCCACGGTAACCAGCTGAACGACTTGCCCGATTCCTACAAGCGTTACCTGATCAACTACTTCCGCAAGTCCCTCAAGATCATGGGTACTCCGATCCGGGTTGAATTCCAGGAATCGGCCAACCCGTTTGAAGGCAGAAAAAATACCATGACCCTGAGTCAGGAACGGCAGCGTAAACGCCTGCTGAAGATGAAGAAATAAGCCCTGGCGGCTGCCCTCACCGGCAGCCGCTTTGTTATTCCCCCTGCAGTGGCGTTAGGTCCGGCGGGGAGGGGAACCTGCCATGGGCAAGCCCATCACAGGTTCACTTTATGAGGAGTCGACAATGGAAGCCCTGCTTTGCCCATCATGCCAGGCTGAACTGGATGCCCGTAGCAAGGAGCAGACTTGTGGCCAGTGCCAGGCCCATGTTCGCGTCACGGCCATTTGCCCCACCTGCCAGCAGGAGCTGGAGCGTCTCCAGGCATGCGGAGCGGTGGATTACTTCTGCAACCACTGCAACTCGCTGGTATCCAAGCGGACGGTACAGTTCAAGGCTGCGCTGGTGTAAGACGTTAGTCAGGTGACAATGAAGATAAAAAAACCCGGCGAATGCCGGGTTTATGCTGTTGGTTCTGCAATAAGCAAGGTATATGAACGATTTCTGCGCCACAGGTTGCGCTTGATGTCATTAAGCTTGAGTTTACGTCTGGGGCTCCAGCCGCTCTTTGCTTTTCTGACCAGACTGATTTTTCTACGTTTTTGCATCTTGGTCTCCTCCCAATCGGGTGGCCATCCTGGCCATGGGTCATTGATGGAGCCCATCAGAAATTGCTGTTATTGAAAATATCAAGATGATGAAAACAATGCGATTTCGGATAGGCTCCGATGTAATCAGATGGTAACAGAGAAGTGTGCCTGAAAATAGCCGAATAATGGCTTGTTAGCTCATGGTGATCTGGCGCACCACCTCGGCGATGACGGTGGGGCGCTCGGCAATTTCCGGCTCGCTGTCGTTGTCGAGACGTTCACGCTGATGGGCTTTCTGCTGTTCGTTATCGAGCCACAGCAGGCTCTGGTAGTACTGGCGCACGTTATTGACATAGTTGCGCGCCTCGCTGCCACGGGCGTAGCCATAACGCACCTTGCGATGCCAGCGTGCTTGTTGCAGCAGCGGCAGCACCTCTTTTACATCGCTCCAGGCATCGGGATTCTTGCCCAGCTCTTTGGTCAGGCGGCGAGCATCCATCATGTGGCCGTAACCTATGTTGTAGGCGGTGAGAGCAAACCACACCTTCTCGTCATCGGGCACTGAATCGGGCACCTTCTCCATCATCTGTTGCAGATAGAGGGAACCCCCCTTGATGCTCTGTTCCGGATGAAGTCGGTTATTGACCCCCATCGCCTTGGCGGTCGGTTCAGTCAGCATCATCATGCCGCGCACGCCGGTGTAGGAGCGGGCCTGCGGGTCCCAGTGGGACTCCTGATAGCTGATGGCGGCGAGCAGACGCCAGTCGATATTTTTGGCGTGGGTCTGGAACAGCGACTGGTACTTTGGCAGCAGGTTCTTGGCGCGCTGCAGGAAGGTGCGGGTATCGACAAAGTCGAAGTTCTGCACGTGGCCGAAGTACTTCTCATCCAGCTTGGCGATGGCTCCATCCATGAAGCGCTGACCGAAGAAGTCGATGACACTGGCATAGAGGCTGTCATCGGGCAGCTTGCTCATGGCCCAGGCGACGGTCTGCTTCTGGGCCAGGGTCAGCCCCTCAGTGAGTTCGGGGTAGTAGCGTTGGGTTCGGGCCAGCACGGTATCCTGCACCACCGTGTAGTCAATCTTGCCATCCACCACCTGCTTGAGCAGCTCCTCCACATCGGCGTTGTGGCTGGTGCTCCACGTCAGTTTGGGATTCTCCTTGCTCATCTCCTTGAGCAGGTCTTCACCGGTGGAGCCGGCGGCCACTACCAGCTTGCCTTTGATGTCGTTCAACGAGGCAGGCTTGGGTTTGCCATTGCGATAGACCAGCTTGGGGGAGACTTGATAGAAGCCCGGGCCGAAGCGAAACAGCTCGCGCCGCTCGGGGGTGACCATGATGGCGGCAGCCGCCAGATCGAGTTTGCCCTTTTTCAGCAGGGCGACAAGTTCGTCAGTGGTGTCGACCGGGATGATGGTGAGCTTCACCCCCAACCAGTCGGCATAACTTTGCGCCAGCTCGTAATCGAACCCCTGGGCGAGGTCATCACGCTGGTAATAAGAGGTAGGGCCATAGATGGTGCCAACCCGGATCTCGCCACGCTGGCGGATCTGCTCCAGCTGGCTGGAGGGGCTATAGAAGTCGCAGCCGACTAGTGTCAGCGTCAACAACAACCCGATAAACAGTCGAAAAATGCATCGCAAGTAGGTGAGTACCTTTGTTGAAAAAATCGGCATTTGTCAAAAAAGAGGCACCTTTATACCAGAGAGTGTGCGCCGAGTCACACAGCATGAAATGAGAAAAACGTTTGTCCGCTGTGAGCCAGATCCCTATAATACGCGCGTCTCAATTCCCCCCCACTTTAAAACTAGGTGAGAAAGGTTATATGGATATCTTGCGTGGTGCCCCAGCGCTGTCTGATTTTCGTGTCCAAAAACTGCTGCAGCGCTTAGCGCAGATTGCGGTAAAAAGTGAACTGGAAAGTGGAAAAGAGAGTGGATTAGAGATAGAGGATGTCTATGCCGAATATGTGCACTTTGCCGAGCTGACGAGCCCCCTGTCGCCCCCCGAGCGAGCGAGGCTGGGCCAGCTCCTGCACTCCGGTGCACCACATGGCCCGACTATCCCCGCACATACCCCCAGTGGTCAGCTGTTTCTTGTTACCCCCCGTCCCGGCACTATCTCCCCCTGGTCTTCCAAAGCAACCGACATCGCCCACAACTGCGGCATGACCAAGGTCAAGCGGCTGGAGCGAGGTATTGCCTATTACCTGACTATCAAAGGTGGTCAGGGTGAGCTGAGTGCCGCCCGGCGCAGCGCCATTGCCGCAGAGCTCCATGACCGGATGATGGAAGTGGTGTTTGCCGACATGGCAGCGGCGAGCGCGCTATTTGCTCACCACGAGCCGCGCCCCTTCACCCATGTGGATGTACTGGGCGGTGGCCGTGCTGCGCTGGCCGAAGCCAACGTGGCGTTGGGTCTGGCACTGGCCGATGACGAAATCGACTATCTGGTGGAGAATTTCACCCGGCTTGGTCGCAACCCCAACGACATTGAGCTTTACATGTTTGCCCAGGCGAACTCCGAGCACTGTCGTCACAAGATTTTCAACGCCGACTGGACCATCGACGGTGAGCAGCAGCCCAAGTCGCTGTTCAAGATGATCAAGAACACCTTCGAGCAGACGCCGGATCATGTCCTCTCTGCTTATAAAGACAACGCCGCCGTGATGGAAGGGAGCCAGGGTGGCCGCTTCTTCCCGAGCCCGGCCAATGGTGAGTATCAATACCACCAGGAGCGGGTCGACATCCTGATGAAGGTGGAGACCCACAACCACCCGACTGCCATCTCCCCCTTCCCCGGGGCAGCCACTGGCTCCGGCGGCGAAATCCGCGACGAGGGTGCCACCGGCCGTGGTGCCAAGCCCAAAGCGGGTCTGGTCGGTTTCTCCGTCTCCAACCTGCGCATCCCCGGCTTCGAGCAGCCCTGGGAGCAGGATTTCGGCAAGCCGAGCCGCATCGTCAGCGCCTTTGACATCATGCAAGAAGGTCCGCTCGGCGGCGCGGCGTTTAACAACGAGTTCGGCCGTCCGGCCATTCTCGGCTACTTCCGTACCTTCGAAGAGGAGGTGCCGAGCCACAATGGCGTCGAGGTGCGTGGTTACCACAAGCCCATCATGCTGGCGGGCGGCATCGGCAACATCCGCAGCGAACACGTGCAGAAAGGGGAGATCCCGGTTGGGGCGGCCCTCATCGTGCTGGGCGGCCCGGCGATGAACATCGGTCTGGGCGGCGGTGCGGCATCAAGCATGGCCTCCGGCCAGTCGGCCGAAGATCTCGATTTTGCCTCGGTACAGCGTGACAACCCCGAGATGGAGCGCCGTTGCCAGGAGGTGATCGATCGCTGCTGGCAGATGGGGGAGGCGAACCCTATCGTCTTCATTCATGACGTAGGTGCGGGCGGTCTTTCCAACGCCATGCCGGAGCTGGTCAACGACGGCGAGCGTGGCGGCCGCTTTGATTTGCGCGCCATCCAGAGCGACGAGCCGGGCATGAGCCCGCTGGAGATCTGGTGCAACGAATCCCAGGAGCGTTACGTGCTGGCGGTGGCGCAGGAGCAGTTACCCCTGTTCAAGGCACTGTGCGAGCGCGAGCGCGCCCCTTATGCCGTGATCGGTACCGCTACCGAAGAGAAGCATCTGACGCTGTCGGATGCACACTTTGACAACCAGCCCATCGACTTGCCGCTTGACGTGTTGCTGGGCAAGGCGCCCAAGATGCACCGCGACGTGGAGACCCTGCCCGCCCAAGGCAAGGCGCTCCAGCTCGATGGCGTCACCTTGAGTGACGCGGCCGAGCGGGTCTTGCGCCTGCCGACCGTGGCAGAAAAATCCTTCCTTATCACCATTGGCGATCGCAGCGTCACAGGTCTGGTTAACCGCGACCAGATGGTTGGCCCCTGGCAGATCCCGGTGGCTGACTGCGCCGTCACCGCCGCCACCTACGACAGCTATCACGGTGAAGCCATGTCGATGGGTGAGCGCACCCCGGTAGCGCTGCTCTCCCACGCTGCCTCAGCCCGTATGGCGGTAGCCGAGGCCCTGACCAACCTGGCACCGGCTCATATCGGTTCCCTTAAACGGGTCAAGCTCTCTGCCAACTGGATGTCCGCTGCCGGTCACCCGGGGGAAGATGCCGGTCTCTATGAGGCGGTCAAAGCGGTGGGTGAAGAGCTCTGTCCGGCCCTTGGTATCACCATTCCGGTCGGTAAGGACTCCATGTCCATGAAGACTCGCTGGCAGCAGGATGGCAAGGAGCAAAGCGTCACCTCGCCGCTCTCCCTGCTGATCACTGCCTTTGCCCGGGTTGAGGATGTGCGCAGCACAGTGACCCCACAGCTGCGAACCGATCTCGGTGAAACTGACCTTATCCTGATTGATCTTGGCAACGGCAAGCAGCGTCTCGGTGCTTCCGCCTTGGCGCAGGTCTATCGCCAGTTGGGTGACAAGGCGCCGGATCTCGACAATCCGGTTCAGCTCAAGGGCTTCTTCAACGCCATTCAGGCGCTGGTGGCCGATCGCAAACTGATCGCCTATCACGACCGCTCCGATGGTGGCCTGTTCGTTACCCTGACCGAGATGGCGTTTGCTGGTCACTGCGGCCTCGACATCCAGCTCGATCGCATCGGCGGCGAGCTGTTGCCAGCGCTGTTCAACGAGGAGCTGGGCGCCGTCATTCAGGTACGCCGCGAAGATAAAGAGGCGGTGATGACCCTGCTGGCCGGTCACGGTCTGGCGGCCTGCTCCCATGTGCTTGGCACGGTGCGCGAGGGGGATCTCATCACCTTGCAGCGTGCGGGTCAGGAGCTCTATCGCGCCAGCCGCACCGCGCTGCGCACTCTCTGGGGTGAGACCAGCTGGCAGATGCAGCGTCTGCGTGACAACCCGGCGTGCGCGGATCAAGAGCACGCCGCCCGTCAGGACGCCACCGATCCGGGTCTGCATGCCAAGCTCAGTTACAACCCGTCTGAGGATGTGGCTGCGCCCTATATTGCCCGAGGTGTCTCCCCCCGTCTGGCGGTGCTGCGCGAGCAGGGGGTCAACTCCCACGTGGAGATGGCTGCGGCGTTCGATCGTGCCGGCTTTGCGGCAGTGGACGTCCACATGAGCGACATTCTCTCTGGCCGCATCAAGCTGGAGGAGTTCCAGACCCTGGTGGCCTGTGGCGGCTTCTCCTACGGTGACGTGCTGGGAGCCGGTGAAGGCTGGGCCAAGTCCATCCTGTTCAACGACAACGCCAGCGAGCAGTTCCAGCGCTTCTTCGAGCGTGGCGATACCCTGTCACTGGGTGTGTGCAACGGTTGCCAGATGATGTCCAACCTGCGGGATCTCATCCCGGGCGCCGATCTGTGGCCGCGCTTTGTGCGTAACCACTCCGAGCGCTTCGAAGCGCGCTTCAGTCTGGTGCAGGTGCAGGAGTCGCCCTCCGCCTTCTTCGCCGGGATGGCAGGCTCTGTGATGCCCATTGCCGTCTCCCACGGGGAAGGGCGCGTGGAGGTGCGCGATGCTGCTCACCTGAGCGCGTTGCAAGCCAGCGGTCTGGTGGGTCTGCGCTTTGTCGATAACCGCGGTAGCGTGACCGAGCAGTACCCGGCCAACCCGAACGGCTCGCCGGATGGTATCACTGCGGTGACCACCACGGATGGCCGCGCCACCATCATGATGCCGCACCCGGAGCGGGTGTTCCGCACCGTGGCCAACTCCTGGCACCCGGACAACTGGGGCGAGGATGGCGCCTGGATGCGGATGTTCCGCAACGCCCGGGTCCGTCTGGGTTAATAGAGACGGCGCAAGCGCATAAAAACAGAAACCGGCCACTTGGCCTAATGCCGATCAGTTAAGGATCCATTGACCGATCCTTCTGATGTGTGAAAATCCGAAACCTGTTGATTGGTTTCGGATTTTTTATGCGTATCGCTCAAGCTCTCGACTTCCTCCACGCCAGCAAGGC
>NZ_FKKY02000182.1:0-432 GCF_900079845.1 Aeromonas sp. EERV15
TACCACCGATCGCCGCGCCGACGCCGGTGTCGCTCTTGATGCCCCCGAAGACCTCTCCCGTCAAGCCCCCGACCGTGAGGGTCAGCCCTCCCACGATCTGCCCGATGGCCAGGCCCATCCGGGCTTCCGGCGTCCCATCGGCCAGCACGCCCGCGGCGTCCAGCAGCCCATGCCCGACGCCGGCGAAAGGGACCGCCCCGGCAACCAAGGACGACCTTGGGCGACCAGGTACTACTCATTCAGCAACGATGGATCCTTCCAGACATCCTCATACTCATCAGCGACGAGGAAGCGCCACCCCGGAGGAAGACCGAGGAAGCGAACGGCAATCGGGCACCATTCTACGAGGTGCACAACGTGCAACGGAAGGAAGAACTCCGGATCGTCGCTCAACTCTTCCCCCGCCCAAATGTACCAACCGGAAGTGTCGCC
>NZ_FKKY02000029.1:0-35947 GCF_900079845.1 Aeromonas sp. EERV15
TGATGGCGTATGTGAGCGCGATAAACAAACTGAACACCCTTGGTCTGCCTGTAAGAAAGCCCCGAGTGTAGCGGTCACCTGGGGCTGGGGACGTTGTGACCTGATGGCTGATTTAGGAAACAACGCCCTGATGAGTTCATCAATTATTTTTTTGAGCTCTTCATCCCATAATTTATTTCTAATGGTACTAGATCTAATCAAATGCACCTTATGAAATGACAGTTGAGATTTAATCGTTTTGATCCAAGTGTCTTTTTGAGATTCTGTATGGAGGATTTGTTCAAATGCAAAGAGTGCAGATGATATAAACCAACAGTACCGTTCATATTTTATGTCACTTTTGTTTGTTGGTCTTTCAAAGCCTCTGGCAAACTCTGGGTGTTCGAAACACAGAGAAAGATATTGCTGATAGAGTTCATAAGCCACGGAACGTCGAGACTCTATAATATTCTCTTTATGCTGTCTAATTGCATAAATTGCGGCAACTCCAGCAATAAAAAAACCAAAAAAAGTTGCAAGATTAGCAAGTATACCAAGCCATTCTACCCATAGAGAGATATCTAATAAAGCTGCGAAACCCATTTTAAAGCAATATGTGTTACTCATATTTTACCAAGTTATTTTCTATCTGATGAAAAAGTGAAACCAATAGGTGTCGGTTTAAACTCAGAATTAGAGTCTGTCATTACTCCTTTTTTCTGGAACCTACGCAAAGATTTATAATCTATTTTGGCGATAACAAAATAGTCTACAAGACCACCCTTTATTCTGACTTGGTCTCTTTTATACTCAACTCTATATGGTGCTCTTACTCGACTGTCACCATATGCACGGTTATTTACCTGTATTATAAATGTATGTATGTCATGGGCTGACCCTTCAACAAGTGAGCTAAAAGTTTTGACATCTGGATTCCACTCTAACACGAATAAACTATCAACTTTACCTTGATATCTAACTCTATTGACAGGGTTTGTTAAATCACTACATATTAATACGCCGATACAATATTTTCCATGAATATATATAGGTAGTTTATCTTGTGACGTAGGTTTTAATAATTTAAGTGACTTTGCCTTTAGTTGAAACTCCTCGGCATGTGCTGGGTTTAGCTTGGGTTGGAAGAAAATGAAGCTGCTGTTATAACCTGGCCACATTGTAACAAGAGATAACAGACAATCATTCCTTACTTCATTTTTTGAAGTCGGCCTATGATATTCAATTCCAGCGATAAAAGATATTTTCTTCTTTGCAAGATTGATTGCGATGTTAAGAGCCCATTTACGTGGCAATGAGCACTCAGGGAAGACAATATAATCTGATTTGTGTTCTGATTTTAGTATGTCATTAATTAAGTTGTTGACTCTTCGATAACGACTTAGAGTTAAGTCTGGTTTGTTATTTATAGCCTTTTTAAACTGTTCATCTGTTGTTTCAAAGTTTGTCAGAGCTATGCTGACCATGTCAGGTGTTTTATTGGGAATGAATATTTTATTATTTCCTGAACTGTCAGTTTCCCTAGAGAAGTTAATTTCCTCTATTGTTTTTGCACCACGCAGCCCCAAAATAAAGTCCTTCAGCAATTGGCTGTCATCTAGTGTCTCAGGGCACGCCATAACTATTTCAGGAATGCTCAGTGGTCTGGTCGGAAATGTTATTGCAGGCCAATGAGGTAATTTTAATGATGCATTGTTTCGGAACTTTCTTATTAAGGGGAGGTGTAGTATTTTATTTACGCTATGAGACTTTGGTATTTTAATTGAGCTTTCGTCATTATGTTGACTGTAAAACCAGTAATCTTTATATGGCCTAACACCTAGATCAGAAAGAAGCAAGTTTCTACTGAGCTCTTGTAGTTTACTTTTTGTTATCGCTTTATATTCATGGTCATGCAAATTACATATGTGTATTATGGTTCTTCTGAGAGCGCTCCATTGTTCAAAGCCAGATATTGTTGATGATCTTAGTGCTGTCTCAATAAGTGATTCCGCAAAGTATTTCTTACATAAAAAAAGTTTTTGGTGTGTATTTTTTTCTGTGGTTTTAGTAATAATGTCGAAGCAGTTTGTTATTTTATCTATTATATTTATAGCTTCATTGAAATCATAGTTAGAAATCATGATTTGGAAGATTCGACTTAAATAGCTAGATAAATCAAAAATACCTTTCGGGGTTATTATATATCTTTCGACCAGTCCATAGAACTCTTTTCTGATATATCCCCACTCTAATCTTGATAGATCATTTGAGTAGCTTTCCAGATCTCTAATCAAAAGGGAAAGTCCAAGTCTTCTTATAGATACAACATCTGTTTTTCTTAATGCATCGGCAATTAAGGACGCATCTGATGAGGCTAACAATGCTTTTTCAGCCATAGAGTTAGCATCTTCAGGAACAGCTGGGAGCATTCTATATTCACTAGACTGTGCTCTAATTTGACTAGAGATTTGGTTTACAAGATCAAGTCCATATTTAGGGGACAAACTAAATATTTTTTGTTTACTGGGCGTGAATTTTAGTTCGCAATCACTAGCATAATTTAATTTTAGCGTTATAGTTGGCGCTTCACCTTTAGTTCTATGAATTTTTAAAAAATCGATGCTATCGGATAAGTAGTTAATTACATCATTGCCACTGGATATTTTGGGTGGTGTTTTAAATACTAAGAAAATATCATCTACGTATCGCCCATAATACTCTGGGTTAATGTTTTTACTAACGTTCTCATCTAGTTCATATAACAATACATTTGATATTATTTTAGATGCAGATAATCCAACTGGTAATGCCCCTTCAGGGCGTTCTATGAAGTCAGGTGTTTTTTGATACCAAGTATGAATTGAATCAATAAGCTGTTGCGTTAACTTCTTTTCATCTTTATTAAGTTGGATTTCAGTTTTTTGTAGAAATGACGGTCTCAGTATAAAGTTAGGTGATGTTTTATGATAAAAACTTGCAAGATCCATCGTTATTGCTGTCGCGTTATTATTGCTTTGGACAATATTGCGCATAGCATCTAGACCTTTTTGTCGCCATGTTCGATATGCAGAAAAATAAGGGGAAAATAAGCCAAGGGAGTCTAAGTTAAGTTCTCCATTATATGGGCCAAAGTCTTCGAGTGGATGATGCTTTCGACGTAATCTATTTCCATACGATAAGTTTTTATCAAGTAAAGATTCAAATTTATGCCCAACTTTAAGAATCCATAGCGCCGAAATTATCTGATATTCAACAGTGGCGTTAATGATTAACCGATAGCTAACTGGTAATTTTTTATTTTTATTTTCGGCATATTTATTAAGCCAATCTTCATTTTGATCAATAGACCTAAAATGAATGCACTCTTTATCTTCCCAAGGACTTGTATCAATTGATTTAGGTGCATATGAATACCCACCTAAAAATAAATCGTTTTTGTACCACGGGCTGTTTTTTTCATCATTAATTAGAGTGTTATGAAGATTTGTTAGATTGTTATGTAGGTCTGATTCAAATTCAGCATAGCGACCCTTGCAAGGATGAAAGTTATCAAAAAATGAATCTGTCTTTGCTTTTTTGTATGCCAGATATAAATCAGATAACGTGATGAATTCTTTTGTGAAAATTAGTGGCATGATGATTTAAAGTCTATTCAATGTTGTTTTGTATGCTACAAAATTCATAGCTGTTTGGTTTTTATTTAATAGGTTTGATATTGGAATAACACTGCATTGTTACAACCAAATAGGGCTGTAGGTTCGATTAGCGAAGCGTAATCGGACGTTCGAGAAATTAAGGTATTATCACGGCGAAATGCTTACTATCGGGCCTTCAATATAAGGGCATTCCCCTATAGGGCAGTGTGCCGCTTGCTGTTGTACTCATATTCACTTTTTTCACCTATGCAACCATGTCGATGATATCTGTTGCATAGGTGCGACAATCTGGTCTCGCCATGGGGTGGGCGAGGGGCTGGCTGTGAGATAACAACCCGCCCGATCTTTGCCCCGAATTGACATGGTGCGGTTGCCGCGGACGATTACGCTGCGCTAATCGACCCTACACGCTTATTGCACCCTACCGTTTTCCCGCAGGGGGAGAGGGGATCGTAACCCCGAGGGGAGGGCGACCCCTCCCGTTGCTTGGTGCCCCATCCCCCTGGATGCTAGGATGCCCAACCGTTTTCTTATCCAACCCTTACCAGTTATGGCAAACCGGCTCGTCGACAGTAAAAACAGCATCACTCGGGCAGGGCGCTGGCTCGCAACGCGCGGGGCCGCACTCTTTGCCGAACTCTCGGAGTTTCAGCAGCGCATCTGGGTGGTCAGCATAATGAACGACACCTACACGGATACCTTTATCGTCAATGAAGGCAGCTTCGAGGAGCCCATGCAGTGGATGCGGCGCAAGCAGTACAACGCCGATATGCTGCAGCGGGTAGATGCCATGCAGCGATCTCAGGTGATCCAGTTCGAGCTGGGTGACATCCGCCATCGCCTGATGCGGGTCAAATAACGCCGAACATGCCCAGTGGCGACGGACGTTGAGCCAAACGGCATCGACATCCGGCCAGCCAGTGACCCATACCGTAGGGTGCAATGAACGAAGTGAATTGCACCGCTATTCGACGTGGGTTTGATTGCGGCGCAACAGGCTGTGCGGATTGCGCCATGCGCCTCTCCCGCAAGGGGAGAGGGGATGGTTACCGTGGTGCAATGCGCTCCGCTTATTGCACCCTACCGCTCTCCCGCAAGGGGGGAGGGGATGGTTACCGCGGTGCAATGCGCTGCGCTTATTGCACCCTACCCACTTGCCGTAGGGGCGGGAGTTCGGCTGGACGCCGTTAAAGTTGCTACCGCCCCTGGCTGTCGCTGCCACATTGCGCCGTTGACCATTGATCACGAGAAGGGGGCCAACAGGCGCCGCTGGATATCTTACGGATTCATTGAGCGCTTAACTATGGCGGCCATCACGCAACTATCAGAAACCAGAAGTTTTTTTGCGCTGACACAAGCTTTGGTTAATTACTTGATGATTAATTGCGGTGCAAACCTTGTGCGGCTTGCGGTGCCGGGCAATTCGTCCCTATCACCTTGATTTAAAACGGGGCTCACAGATTTTTCGCCGCCGCTGGGTAGACTGGGGCCACTGCGGCGCTGCGCCGCCTCTGGATCAGCAGACAGGGTATAACTGAGCTGGCTCACCCTTATGTCGCACCGAATGTGTTACTGATGGAGGCGTCGGCCATGTCCGCTACCCGTATCTGGATCAAAAACCCCCTTGCCACCTTTACCCCCGAGGCCGTCGATGGTCGCGGCGGGCTGGTGATTGAAAACGGCCTGATAAGCGAGGTGCTGGCGGCAGGCCAACAGCCTGCCAAGCCGTGCGAACAGCTGTTCGATGCCCGCGACCATGTGGTGCTGCCGGGCCTTATCAATACTCACCACCACTTCTACCAGACCCTGACCCGCGCCTGGGGGCCTGTGGTCAATCAGCCGCTCTTTCCCTGGCTCAAGACCCTCTATCCGGTGTGGGCCAGATTGACACCGGACGCGTTGGCGTTGGCCAGCAAGGTGGCGATGGCGGAGCTGCTGCTGTCGGGCTGCACCCTGGCTGCGGATCACCACTACCTCTTCCCGCGCGGGATGGAGGAGTCCATCGATATTCAGGTGGCGGCGGTGCGTGAGTTAGGGATGCGCGCCATGCTGACCCGTGGCTCCATGAGCCTGGGCGAAGATGAGGGTGGCCTGCCGCCACGCCACACGGTGCAGGGGCAGCAGCAGATCCTCGATGACAGTTTGCGGCTGGTACGCCAGTACCACCAGCGGGGCGCCGGGGCGCAGATCCAGATTGCGCTGGCCCCTTGCTCCCCCTTCTCGGTGACCGAGGAGATCATGGTGGAGAGCGCCAAACTCGCCGCCGAGCTCGATGTGCGGCTGCACACCCATCTGGCGGAGACGCTGGATGAGGAGGCGTTCTGCCTCGAGCGATTTGGTCTGCGCACCGTCGATTATCTGGAAAAGGTGGGCTGGCTCGGCGATCGCACCTGGCTGGCCCACGGCATCCACTTCAATCCGGACGAGATTGCGCGGCTGGGGGCGGCGGGCACCGGGGTGTGCCACTGCCCGGTCTCCAATATGCGGCTCGCCTCCGGCATCTGCCCGACCCTGGATCTGGAAGCGGCCGGTGCGCCGGTGGGGCTGGGGGTGGATGGTTCGGCCTCCAACGATGCCTCGAACCTGATGCAAGAAGCCCGTCAGGCACTCTATCTGCAGCGGCTGCGCTACGGCGCCGAGCGCATCACCCCGCGCAAGGTGCTGGAGTGGGCGACCCGTGGCTCGGCCAAGCTACTGGGGCGCGGCGATCTCGGCGAGCTGCTGCCCGGCAAGCAGGCGGATCTGGCGCTGTTCAAGCTCGATGATCTGCGCTTTAGCGGCAGTCACGATCCCATCGCGGCGCTGATCTTGTGCGGCGCCGAGCGGGCGGATCGGGTGATGGTGGGCGGCAAGTGGCGGGTGGTAGATGGCGCCATCGAGGGGCTCGATCTCGAACAGCTTATCGCCCGCCACAAGCTGGCTGCGGCGGCGCTTGTCCGTGGGTGAACGTGAATGACTGGAAGAGCTAAATCGGTAAGAACGCGCAGGCCGTGCGCGATTGAGTGCGGCGAGCCACAAAACCAGAGGGGCCCATATCGGGCCCCTCTGCATTGGCGGTGTGGGAAAGGTGAGGGCGGTTAGTTGGTTGTCCCTGTGCTGGCGGGCTCACTTTTAGCTGGCGAAGTGTTGGTCGGTGCCGTGCTGGCTGCCTCACTTTTGGCTGGCGAAGTGTTGGCTGGTGCAGGAGCAGGGGCCGGGAAGTATTTGCTGTGCAGCAGCGGGTATTCGCCGCTGGCCAGCACCTGGGTCAAGCCGGTCTGAAACTCTCTGACCAGTTCGTCGCTCACCGGATGGCTGAAGGCGAAGCAGAATTGCTCTGAGCTCAGCACCCACTGCTCCTTGAAGCGGGCAGGGTCGAGTTTTTGCTCGACGATCAGCTGCTCCATGGTGGTCTTGTTGGTGGAGACCAGATCGACCCGGCCGGAGGTGAGCATCTTCAGCGCCTGTGCCAGCCGGTTGGCGGCCATCAGCTTGGTCTCGTCAAAGCCGTTGTTGAGCAGCAGTTGCTCCCCCACATCGGCCCGCACCGCCCCGATATTGAACGCCTTGGCATCGTCGAGTTTGGTGATGGTGATATTGCGCTCGGCCAACCCCACCAGCACGATTTCGGCATATCCGATGGGGCAGGCCCATTTGAACAGGGGGTCCCGCGCCTGAGTGCGGGCGGTGGAGAAGAGCACCGCATTGGGCTTTTGGGTCAGCAGGTAGTAACCGCGCGCCCAGGGCATGATGGTGACCAGCTGCGGCGGGGTGCTGGTCTTCTGCCACACCAGTTGCAGCAGCTCGACCGCGAAGCCGGTGGGGGTGCCGCTGGCATCGGCGTAGTTGTAGGGTTTGTACTCTTCGGTGATGTAGTGCAGTTTGCCTAGCTCAGGACTCGCTTGTGCGAGGGTGGCCAGCAGCGCCCCGGCTAATCCAATCCATGTTTTCATGTTTGCCATCCTGCTCAACGGAATCCTTATGCTCAAGTGTGACCATGCTGGCCGATTTCGCCACGGTGGCGGGAGATGTTGCCAAAACAGCTGCGGGATGTCAGTGACATCCCGCAGGGCAAGAACCAAGGGTTAGCGCACCGGCAGGTACTTGGCCTGCAGTTTCCGATACGCCTCCGAGGCGAGGGCGCGGGTCAGAGCCTGTTGGAAGAGCGTGATCTCGCTGTCGGGCATCTGACGGCTGAAAGCATAACAGAGCTGTTCGGCACTCAGTACCATGGCCACATTGAAGTCGTCGCTGTTGAGCTTCAGCTCGCGGATGGCGTCGTATCCGGCGAGCTTGCTGGTGGCGAGCAGATCGGCACGGCCGGAGAGCAGCATCTTTAAACCCTGGGAGAGGCGGTTGGCCGGGATGATGTTGTTGTCATCCATGCCGTTGTTGAGCAGCAGCTGCTCGGCAGCATCGGCGCGCACGGCGCTGATCTTGTACTGGTTCATCTGCTCGAAGGCGGTCAGCTTGATGTTCTGCACCTTGCGGCCCAGCAGTATGTATTCCGAGTAACCTATGGGGCACACCCACTTGAAGAGATCTTCCCGCGCCTGGGTGCGGGCGGTGGAGAAGAGCACCACATTGGGTTTCTGGGTTAGCAAGTAATAACCTCGCGCCCAGGGCAGGATGCGCACTGGCTGGGGTGCCACGCCGCTGTTTTGCCAGATCATCTGCAGCAGATCGACCGCAAGGCCGGTGGGCTGGCCTTGCGGGTCGCTGAAGTTGTAGGGCGGGTACTCTTCGGTGAGGTATTCAAGTTTGCCAAGATCGGCCCGGGCCGTTGAGGCCCAGCAGAGCAGTACAAGATGACAGATCAACCATATCCTCATTGGGAACTTCCTTAGCGATCAACCTTGTTTTGAGTGTGACCACTAATAACCCAAATCGCCACTCGCCGCTGGTAACGGGAGCAGGGCTATCCCGTTACCAGCGGGCGCGAGGTGTGCCTATGGGTTGATACGCCTCATCCCGCAATCCAACCAGCAGGGTCTTGCCATTAGCCTGTAGCCGGAACTCGCCGTAGCGGGCTGCCTCGTACTGATCCCCGGTGCCCTCTTCAAAGAAGTAGGCATCGGGGCCGATCTGCCACTGCCGTTCGCTTTGATGCACCTGCAATAGCCGCTCATCGCTGGCGAGCTGATCCGGCTTGCCATCGGCCACCAGACTTGCCACCTGATGGGCATCGAGGCGGATCACCAGGGTATCGCTGCCGTTGTCTTGAGTAGCACGGGCGTCGCGGCTGGTCAGCTCGCGGGCGATCTCGTAGTTCAGCCGCATGTAATCCCCCTGCATCAGGGAGCGGGGATCGACCGGGGCGAGCCGCAGTAGCACCACCTCGCCGCTGCTCATGGCACGCTCATAGCGCCAGACGGTGGCATTGATGCCCGCCAGGATGGCGAGGCCGCTCAGCAACAGGGCGAGTTGTCGGGGGGCGGGCTTCATGAGTCGCTCCTTGCTGCGAAGGTGTTGAGCAGTTGGCGGGCCCCCAGCAGCAGGATGCCGGAGCCCAGCAGCAGCCAGGATTTGGTCATCAGGGTGAGCCCCAGATCGTAGTAGTAGAGGGAGCCATAACCGAGCAGCAGCAGGGCAGAGAGGGTCATCAGACCAAGGCTGCCGGCATAAAACCCGAGGATCAGCACCAGTGCGCCCGCTCCCATGCCGGGGATGATGGCGCTGATCAGCACCAGCGGCAGGCCAAACAGCAGGGGGAGCCTCAGTTTCACCATCACCGCCAGCAGCAGGGCGGCGCAGAGCAGCGGATTGAGCCAGAGCGGCAGGCGCGAAAGACCCAGCTCGTCGAGCACGCTGCTGCCCCCATCCCACAGCGGGTGGTGCAGACGGCCCAGCACCAGCAGCGAGAGGGCCAACCCTAGGGTGATGGAGTGATAGAGCTGGTGGCGCTCTGGGTCGCTATCTGCCCGCAGCCAGCAGAAGGTGATGGCCGCCATCACCAGCGGTAGCGCCAGCAGTTGCAGCCCGAGGCAGGCGAGGCCAAGGGTGAGCAGCAGGGCCGCCGCCACGCTGTGAAACAACCGTACCAACCAGTGATCGAACAGCACGGCGATGGCGAGCGACAGCAGGCAGAGGCCAAGCCAGAGCAGGGCGTGATGGAGATCCAGCTGATCGAGCAGGCCATAGAGCAGCCAGGCATCGGCCGCCAGGGTGAGTGCCAGCACGAACTGATCCCACAGATCGCTGCGCTGGCTGCGATTGAGGGCATACGCCCCCGCCAGCAGCACGGCCCCCAGCAGCAGGGCGCTGTTGGCCTCGCGGGTCAGCTGCTCGAAGGTGAGAAACAGGAAAAAGAGCAGGAACAGGGCGGCAATCCAGCCCACCAGCCCCAGCATAAAACGACTCGACCAGTGGGGCTGGGTATCACGGGGCTGATCCCCTTCCACCAGATTGGCCTGTTGCAGCGCTTGCCAAAGGGTCAGATCACTCATGAGACCTCCGTTGTTGTTGCAGCCAGCGGGCAGCGCTGACCGAGAGGCCGATGGCGATCAGGCTCAGCAGCAAAAAGCCGTTGATGTCGGGCTCCATCCACTTGCCCAGCGCCGCGAGGATGACGGCAATCAGGCTGAGGCACCCCATGGCGAGTCCGGCGATAAATCTGTGGTGCCACAGGGCATAGGCGGCTGCCAGCCAACCAAGCCAGAGCGGCCACACTAGCGGGGAGGCGGCATCAAACAGCGCCAGCAGGGTGAGCAGAGTGGCCCCCAGACCGGCAGCCAGACCCGCCAGCCAGCTTGGCATCAGGCGCCAGCGGGCCGGTGCCAGCAGAAGCAGGCCCCAGAGGGCGGCGTTGAGCAGGGTCAGGCACCAGCCCAATCCCTCCTCATCGAAGGTAAAGAAGAGAGCGAACAGGCCGAGCCGCCAGTAGAGCACCAGCGCCAGCTGGCCGAGCAGCCAGCTTAAGGTCCAGAGCAGGGGGCTTTGGCCAAATGCCGCCAGCGGCACCAGCATCAGCGCCCAGGTGGCGAACAGCTGCCAGGGATCGGCGCCGGTCTGGTAGGTCTGGCCCACCAGCGCCAGCAGGGCGCCGATATTGAGGGCGATAGCCAGCAGCAGCGCCTGACGGGGGGTATCCCCAAGTGGTTTGCGCCACAGCAGAAGCAGCATGGCGAGCAGCGGAGCCTCCAGCAGGGCGAGGCGGGACACCCGACCCAACTCCTGCCAGTTGAAGGCGACGAAGAAGATGAGGCCAGCCCCGATACAGAGGGCGCCGAGCCACAGCAGCAGCCGGTCAAACAGCCACTGCCAGCGCGCCGGATGGGGGGGAAGATCGGCGAGGGTCAGGGCATCCGCTAGCTTCTCTGGCGCCAGCCGTCCTTGTTTGACCCATTCGAGTAGCGTCTCTCTTGATACGTTTTGCATGGGGGGACTCCACGAGATTTGCCCCATTATGGCATGAGGCACTCTCAACCGTGCACTGCCCCTTGGCTCTACGGCAGGTGGTTGCGACAGCGGGTTACGCAACAAACAAAGCAGCAAACAAAAAAGCCCTCCAGAGGGGGAGGGCTTGGTCACAGGGCAAGAGCGATCAGGCAAAGATCAGGGTGCTTACCCCGAGGCCGACGAAGAGGATGGCGCAGGCGATGCGGATCCCCTTGAGCGGCAGCTTGTCTGCCCCCAGCTTGCCGATCAGCACCACTGGCACGTTGGCCAGCATCATGCCAAGGGTGGTACCGGTAATGACCTGCACCAGCGAGTCATACTTGGCGGCCAGCAAAACGGTGGCGATCTGGGTCTTGTCACCGATCTCGGCGATGAAGAAGAGCACGAAGGTGGCCATAAAGGGGCCGTATTTATCCAGCGAGCTCTCTTCGTCATCCATCTTGTCCGGCACCAAAATCCAGATCGCCATGGCGATAAAGGCCACCGCTACCAGATAGACCATGATTTTGGGATCAAGCCAGCGACTGATGAACTCGCCAATCCAGGCGGCGCCCGCATGGTTGAGCAAGGTAGCGGCAAACATGCCCGCGATGATGGGCCAGGGCTTGCGAAAACGACAGATGAGCAGTAACGCCAACAGCTGGGTTTTATCGCCGATTTCGGCAATAGCGACGCTGAGGGTTGAGGTTAACAAGGCTTCCATAAATATGACCGGGGGACGGAATTGTTATAAACCAGAGACAAGCCTGCGCCATCCGTCCCCGGTATTGGCACTGGCCCGTCAAAGGTCTTGTCAAATCCATGACTGGCATGGATCACCCTGACCATGGTGAGTTGGCACCAAGTATGTTGATCAGGGTCACTGCGCGGTATTCATGCAATGCATGGAACCGGCATGCGAGACTACTCCCCCTCGATGGGAGCGGGCATTCTAGGGAAAAACCGCAGGGGTGACAAGGGGATCAGCCACCCACCAGCTTGACGCTGAAACCGGCCTTTTCCAGTTCGGTTTTGATCAGGTCCCGTTTATCCCCCTGGATCTCGATGATCCCCTCTTTGATCCCACCACCGGTACCGCATTTTTTCTTCAGCAAGGTGGCCATGGCTTTCTGCTGTTCGGCGGGTACGCCATGAATGGTGATCACCCCGGCGCCCTTGCGCCCCTTGGTCTCGCGGCGAATGCGCACGGTGCCATCGGCAGGGAAGGGGGAGGCGGATTGGGGAGCGCTCTGCTCCTTGATCATGCCGCCATCTGTGCTGTAAACGAGGCGGCTGTTGTTGTCGTGACTCATGGCAATACTTTATCGGTTAGCTAAGCGGAGTTTGATTTTACTCAAATAAAAGTTGAAGACACAGCATATAATGCCTCGAGTAAAAGCGAATTATTATTGTTTAACTTCAGGAGTCAGTCATGGTACTCACGCAGTTGTCACCGGGACAGAGTGCTCGCATCAAGAATATGAACCAGTTGTCCCGGCCGCTGCGCCGCAAACTGATGGTGATGGGCCTGTTGCCTCAAACTGAAGTCATCTATCTGCGGTCTGCCCCCTTGGGAGATCCGCTCCAGATCCAGTGCCAGGGGATCTGTCTCTCCATGCAAAAGAGCCTTGCCGAGCAAATTGAGGTCGAGCCAGTATGAATTATTCCCTAGTCACGGTCGGTAACCCCAATAGCGGCAAGACCTCCCTGTTTAACGCCCTGACCGGTGCCCGCCAGCAAGTGGGTAACTGGAGTGGCGTTACCGTCGACAAGAAGATGGGGGAGTTCAGCGCGGGTGAGCACCACTTCAAGCTGATGGATTTGCCCGGCATCTATAGCCTGGCCAGCCAGGACGGCAGTCTGGACGAGCAGATCGCCAGCCGCTTTGCCCAGAGCCAGCAGCCGGATCTGCTGCTCAACGTCATCGATGCTGCCAATCTGGAGCGCTCCCTCTACCTCACGCTGCAACTGCGCGAGCTGGGGCTGCCGATGGTGGTGGTGCTCAACAAGCTGGATATCCTGCACAAGCGCCGCATTGTCATCGACGAGCAGATGCTCGGTAAATCCCTCGGTTGCCCGGTGGTGGCCCTCTCTGCCCACAACAGCAAGCAGGTTGCTGCCTTCAAGCAGCAGATCCAGCAGTTTATCGGTCAGCCACAAGCGGCCTTGCAGCTCGATTACGGTCACGACCTTGAAAAAGATCTGGCGGAGCTGGAGACCCTGCTCGCCCCGCACCACCTCACCAGCCGTGGCCGCGCTTTGCGGCTGCTGGAAGAGGATGCGGTGATGCAGGAGACCCTGCTGCCCGGTCAACATGCGGCGGCCAGCAATGTGGTGACCCGCGCCCATCAGGGGCAGGATATTGACCTGCAACTGGCTGATATCCGCTACGGCCACATCCATCTGTGGGCCAGTCAGGCGAGCCAGCAGAAGGGCAAGCTGACGGTGGCCCAGAGCGAGTGGCTGGATCGGCTGCTGCTCAATCGCTGGATTGGCATTCCCTTCTTCCTGTTTGTCATGTACCTGATGTTCATGTTCGCCATCAAGGTCGGCAGTGCCTTTATCGACTTCTTCGACATCATGGGCGGCGCCCTGTTTGTCGATGGGGTTCACCACCTGCTGGGGCTGATCAATGCCCCCGAGTGGCTGGGCGCCATTGTGGCGGACGGCTTCGGTGTCGGCTTGCAGACGGTTGCCACCTTTATCCCGGTGATTGGCTGCCTTTATCTATTCCTCGCAGTGCTGGAGAGCTCCGGCTATCTGGCGCGGGCCGCCTTCGTGGTGGATGCCCTGATGCGCCGCCTCGGCCTGCCGGGCAAGGCGTTCGTGCCGATGCTGATGGGCTTTGGCTGTACCGTGCCGTCGGTGATGGCGACCCGTACCCTCAACTCCGAGCGGGAGCGGCTGATGACCTCGGCCATGGCCCCCTTCATGTCGTGCGGTGCCCGTCTGCCGGTTTACGCCCTGTTTGCGGTGGCCTTCTTCCCGGAATCGGGTCAGAACCTGGTGTTCGGTCTCTACCTCATCGGTATTGTGGTGGCGGTGCTGACCGGCCTGTTGCTGCGCAGCACCCTGCTGCCGGGCAAGAGTGACTCCATGCTGATGGAGATGCCGGACTACGAGTGGCCGCGTCCGGTCAACGTCGGTATCAAGACTTGGCAGAAGCTCAAATCCTTCGTTTTTGGCGCTGGTAAAACTATCGTGCTGGTAGTCGCCGTGCTGAGCGTGCTCAACTCCCTCGGTACCGATGGCAGCTTCGGCAATCAGGATCAGGAGAGCTCTGTGCTGAGCAAGGTCAGCCAAATGGTCACCCCTGTGTTGCACCCCATAGGTGTACGCGATGACAACTGGCAGGCCACGGTCGGCATTGTCACCGGCATCTTCGCCAAAGAGGCGGTAGTGGGTACCCTTAACAGCCTCTACGCGGGCAAGAGCGGCGACGAGGAGGCGAGCGAGTTTTCACTGGTGGCCAGCTTCCACGAGGCCATCGAGGCGGTCGCGACCAATCTGGCGGAGATCAACCCGAGCGACCCCATGGGGCTGGCTGTCGGTGAGCTGGATGACCAGCAGGCCGCTGCCGACGCGCAGGAGGTGGATGTCTCCACCTACGGCAACATGCAAACCCACTTTGACGGTGCAGCCGGTGCCTTTGCCTATCTGCTGTTCGTGCTGCTCTACATGCCTTGCGCCGCCGCCATGGGTGCGCTGGTGCGGGAAACCGGTCGTCAGTGGGCGCTCTTTACCGCCGCATGGTGCAACTACATGGCCTTTATGTGCGCCACTGTCTTCTATCAGGTCGCCACCTTTGCTGCTCATCCCGAGCAGAGCCTGTTCTGGATCGTCAGCTACGGCCTCTCTCTGGTACTGCTCTGGTGGGCCGGTCGCCGTCACGGTGACATCGTCGCCCGCAAGGTGGTGACCTTATGATCCTGCGCGAGCTGGGGGATTACCTCGCCGCGCAGCAAAAGGTGAGCCGGCGCGATCTGGCTCGCCACTTTCACACCTCGGAAGATGCGGTGGAGGCCATGCTCGGCGTCTGGATGCGCAAGGGGCGGGTCATCAAGCGCGAGAGCCGGGTCTGTGGCGGCAGTTGCTGCGGCAAGAGCGAGGAGGTGATGTTCGAGTGGTGTGACGCGGGTCAGATTGGGTTCAAGATCCGCTAAACAGCCGCTACACCTCATCGGGTGATGACGGAGCATCAGATATTGAACAATAAAAAACGGCAGATCCCTTATTCAGGATCTGCCGTTTTTTTTCATGCCAATCAACCGGTTCAGGCGTGCTGGCGAGCCTGCGCCAACAGCGCCAGCGCCGGTTGGGCGTTGTCCGGCATCAGCCGGTAGGCCTTGTGATGCTTGACCAGGGTGGTCTTCTTGTTGCCTTGACTCAGCAGCAACCCGTTAGCAAAGGCGGCTTCGGCCAGCACCTTCTCATCACCACGCACATAGAGGGTGAGGGGTTTGAGCAGTTCGCCCCCCTCGATATGGCCCTGATACTCGCTGGCACTGATCACCACGCTCGGCTGGCCATCTGATTGCAGCCGCAGCTTGGCGTTGATCTCGCTCTCGGTCAGCACCTGCCAACCCGCCTCTTCCAGGGTGGCCAGCAGGGCGACCAGCTTGGCCCCCAGTTGCTGCGGCGTCGCCATGGCGCACTGGTACTGGAAGGCGATGCGCTCCAGCAGCCCCTTGAGATCGGCACCGGCGCCCAGGGTGCGGCCAAGCTGTACCCACTCTTTCAGATCATCCATCACCAGACGGGAGAAGCGCTTCTCCTTGAGGGAGTCGGCCATCCAGGTGCAGAGAAAGTGGCTCTCTTGCGCCGGAGTGCGCTTGCCCGCTTTCTGCTCGGCGGTGCGCGCCAGTTCCGCCAGGCTCTGGCTGGCCATCTCGAGCAGGGCCTGATTGTAGCAAGGAGGGGTCATCATGGATCCTCGGGAAATAACAGAGATAGCAAAGGCGCCAGTGGCGCCTTTGCGGTTCAATAGATTAGCCGGTGCGCCTTATTTCGGCTGACGGGGCTTCTTGGCACTCGCCAGACGCTTGAGGCGCTGACCCTGCAGCTTGCTCTCGGCCATTACCTGTGCCACGGCGTTATCTTCACGCTGCGGGCGCTTGCCGAAGCGGCGGCGCTCTTGCAGCTGCTTGATCAGCTCGTCGCGGTTGCTCACTTCATAACCCGGTACCATGATGCGGCGGATCTTCTGGCCGATCAGGGCCTCGATCTCCAGCAGAGTACGCTCCTCTTCGCGGCTGACGAAGGAGATGGCCATGCCATTCTTGCCGGCACGACCGGTACGGCCGATGCGGTGCACGTAATCCTCTGCCAGGAACGGCAGATCGTAGTTGACCACATACTCCAGATCCGGAATGTCCAGACCACGGGCGGCCACTTCGGTGGCGACCAGAACCCGAACCTTGCCTTCCATGAACTCGCGCAGGGCGCGGCGACGGTTGCCCTGGGCTTTCTCGCCATGGACCACGGCGGACTTGATGCCGTCGAGGTTCAGCTCATCGATCAGCACATCGCAGCTCTCGCGGGTGCTGGCGAACACCAGCACCTGCTGCCAGTTCTGCTTGCCAATCAGCTCGGAGAGCAGCTCGCGTTTGCGCTTCTGCTCGACCGGATAGACGGTGTGGCTGACGGTATCGGCGGTGGAGTTCTGCTTGTTGACGCTGACGATCTGCGGGCGATCCAGCATCAGGTTGGCCAGCTTCTTCACTGCATCGGAGAAGGTGGCGGAGAACAGCAGGTTCTGACGGGTCTTGTTGACCGCTTGCAGGATCTTCTGCACATCGGCACTGAAGCCCATGTCGAGGATGCGATCCGCTTCGTCCATCACCAGACACTCAACGCCGGAGAGGCTGAGGTTACAGGCGGTGAGGTGCTCCAGCAGGCGGCCCGGGGTGGCCACAATGATGTGAGCGCCCGCTTTCAGCTTCTTGGCCTGCACATCCTGCTTGCCACCACCCACGATGGTGATGGTGGTGATATCGAGATACTTGGCGAAGTCATTGATGTTGCTCGCCACCTGAGCCGCCAGTTCGCGGGTCGGGGTCAGGATCAGCACCCGGGCGTTGGACGGCTGGGCCGGAGCCGGATTGTCTACCAGACGCTGCAAAATGGGCAGAGCGAAGGCGGCGGTCTTGCCGGTACCGGTCTGGGCGCTGGCCAGCACATCGCGGCCACGGCGAATGGCCGGGATAGCCTGTTGCTGCACAGGGGTCATCTCCTGATAACCGCAATCTGAGACAGCACGCAAAATCTCGGGGGCAAAATCGAACGATTCAAATCTCATAATGGGTTCCTGTGTTCCAGCTGGGCTGTGTTTGGCTTGGTTAGCTCGGCATGAGCGAGACGGAGGTTGTAACCACCGACGGCTGCGCCTGACATCAAGTCAGAGAGAGAGCCGGAAAATGGCGGGCGCGAAGTGTAACAGATAGACGGCATAATTTCTGCCTCAAATGGTTGTCCTTTTCTCATCCTAGCGGTCTGAATGGCGTTTAAAAGCAATCATTTGACTCCCAAAGGCCAAGCCAACAGGATAGAGCGAGCTGTTTTGGCCAAGGACGAAAGGGGAGAACGATGGAACTTGAACGGTTAAAGCACCAACTGGAGCAGCTTGGTGAACGCAATGATAGCCAGCAGCAGGAACGTAGCCGCAAGCTGCTCAATATCACCCGCGACACGGGGGAGCTGCTGGCGGTGCTGGTGCATACTCGCGGGGCGCAGGCGGTGCTGGAGATTGGCACCTCCAATGGTTACTCCACGCTCTGGTTGGCAGAAGCAGTTCGTCGGCTGGAGGGGCATGTCACCACCATTGAGCTGGATGAGGATAAGCGCGTGCTGGCCCATGACAATTTTCAGCGGGCGGGACTGGGCCCCTGGATCACCTTGCTGGCAGGGGATGCGGGTGAGCTGTTACCGACCTTGCCGCAAGCCGGGTATCAGCTCATCTTTCTCGATTCGGATCGCCAGCACTACCGGGCATGGTGGCCGCAGATCCGCCGCCTGCTGGCACCCCGCGGCCTGCTGGTGGTCGATAACGCCATCTCCCATCGCAGCGAGATGATTGAATGGATGAACGAGGTCGGGCAGGACCCCGCTTTTGCCACCTCGCTGGTGCCGGTCGGCAAGGGGGAGTGGCTGGTGGTGCGTTTGTAGGAAATGGGGGGCTGCAAAAAATCAGCCCCGCATTGGCGGGGCTGATTTTGAGAGAGCATTATGGCCGTGGCCGGTCAGATCAGACCGCCAGATAGTCCATGATCCCTTCGGCTGCTTTGCGGCCTTCGTAGATGGCGGTCACCACCAGATCGGAGCCGCGCACCGCATCGCCACCGGCGAATACCTTGGGATTAGTTGTCTGGAAGGCATATTCCGCCTGCTCACTGGCTTTGATCCGATCCCGGTTGTCGATTTCGATGCCGAACTCCGCCATCCAGGGCTGCGGATTGGGTTGGAAGCCAAACGCCATCACCACAGCATCAGCGTTTAGCACCTGCTCTGAGCCCTCAATCAACACCGCATTGCGGCGGCCATTGGCATCGGGCTCGCCCAACTCGGTACTCACCACCTTGATACCGACGGTGCGGCCGCTGGCATCCAGCTCGACCGCCACCGGCTGCAGGTTGAACATAAATTCGACCCCCTCTTCGCGGGCGTTCTTCACCTCCCGCTTGGATCCCGGCATGTTCTCCTCGTCCCGGCGATAGGCACAGATCACCTTGTCGGCACCTTGTCGGATGGCGGTGCGCACGCAGTCCATGGCGGTATCGCCACCGCCGAGCACCACTACCTGATTGCCAGCGAAGTCGATGTAATCGGCTTGCGCCTTTTCAAAGCCCAGCAGCCGGTTGGCGTTGGCGATGAGGTAGGGCAGGGCGTCATAGACGCCCGGCGCCTCTTCGTTGGCAAAGCCACCCTTCATGTACTTGTAAGTGCCGACCCCGAGGAAGACCGCATCGAACTCGCCGAGCAGGTCGGCAAAGGTGACATCTTTGCCCACTTCGGTTTCGAGACGAAATTCGATGCCCATCCCCTGGAAGATCTCGCGCCGACGTTGCATCACCTCTTTTTCCAGCTTGAAGGAGGGGATACCAAAGGTGAGCAGGCCACCAATTTCGGGATACTTGTCAAACACCACAGGGGTGACGCCGCCCCGCGCCAGTACATCGGCGCAGGCAAGGCCTGCGGGGCCGGCACCGATCACCGCGACCCGCTTGCCGGTCTTGACCACCTTGGAGAGATCGGGCTGCCAGCCCATCTCGAACGCCTTGTCGGTGATGTATTTTTCGATGTTGCCGATGGTCACTGCGCCGAAGCGATCATTGAGGGTGCAGGCCCCTTCACACAACCGATCTTGCGGGCAGACCCGGCCACACACTTCCGGCAGGCTGTTGGTCTGGTGGGCGAGCTCCACCGCCTCCAGAATACGTCCCTCTTTGGCCAGTTTCAGCCAGTTGGGAATGTAGTTGTGGACCGGACACTTCCACTCGCAATAGGGGTTGCCGCACTCCAGGCAACGGTCAGATTGCATCTGCACCTGGGCCTGGTTGAAGGGTTCGTAGATCTCGACAAACTGGATCTTGCGGATCTTGAGCGGCTTCTTGGGCGGGTCGACCCGCTGGACATCGATAAACTGAAATACGTTCTGGCTCATAGGGTTCCCTCCTTATTGCGCCTGGATTCTGAGTTCTGCACTGGAACGGCTGGTGTGGCCCAACAGCGATTTCACGTCGCTGGATTTGGGCTTGATCAGCTTGAACATGGGCACAAAGGCATCGAAGTTGGCCAGGATCTCTTCGGCGCGCGAACTGCCGGTTTCATTGAGGTGCTCGGTGATGATGCCGCGCAGGTGTTCCTGATGAATGGCGAGACTTGCCACATCCAGCAACTCTACCAGCTCGGGGTTGGTACGTTTGGCGAAGTTGCCGCACTCATCGAGCACGTAGGCAAAACCACCGGTCATGCCTGCCGCGAAGTTGACGCCGGTCGTGCCGAGAATGGTGACTATGCCACCGGTCATGTATTCACAACCGTTGTCGCCAATCCCCTCGACCACCGCCAGCGCGCCGGAGTTACGCACCGCAAAACGCTCGCCAGCGGTGCCTGCTGCATAGAGCTTGCCACCGGTGGCGCCGTAGAGGCAGGTGTTGCCGATGATGGCCGCCTCATGGGATTTGAAGGCCACGCCGACATGGGGTTTGACCACCAGCTTGCCGCCGGTCATCCCTTTGCCGACGTAGTCGTTGGCGTCACCGGTGAGGATCATCTCAAGGCCACCCGCATTCCAGACGCCGAAGCTCTGGCCTGCGGTGCCGTTGAAGTGCACCTTGACCGGATCTGCCGCCATCCCCTGATTACCGTGACGCTTGACGATCTCGCCAGAGAGGCGCGCGCCCACCGAGCGGTCGGTGTTGCGGATGTCGTAACGGAACTCGCCACCACTTGAGGTTTCCACCGCTGTTAGCAGATCGTCCACCATCTGCAGGTTGAGCGGCCCCTTGTCGAACGTGGGGTTGTGTTGCTGGCTGAACAGGCTGGAGCCTGCCGGTGCGATGGGTCTGGCCAGAATGCCCCCGAGATCCAGCTTGGCCTGACGGGCGGTGAGGCCGGGCAGGGCCTCAAGCAGATCGGTGCGGCCAATCAGATCGGTCAGCTGGGTGACGCCCAGCTGGGCCATCAGTTCGCGGGTCTCTTGTGCGATGAACTTGAAGTAGTTCATCACCATCTCCGGCAGGCCGGTGAAGTGTTCGCGGCGCAGCTTCTCATCCTGGGTGGCAACGCCGGTGGCGCAGTTGTTGAGGTGGCAGATCCGCAAGTATTTGCAGCCGAGTGCCACCATGGGGCCGGTGCCAAAGCCGAAGCTCTCGGCGCCGAGAATGGCCGCCTTGATGATATCGAGGCCGGTCTTGAGACCGCCATCCACTTGCAGCCGCACCTTGTGGCGCAGACCGTTGGCGACCAGTGCCTGCTGGGTTTCAGCCAGACCCAGTTCCCACGGGGAACCGGCATATTTGACCGAGGTGAGGGGGCTGGCGCCAGTGCCACCGTCATAACCGGAGATGGTGATGAAGTCGGCATAGGCCTTGGCAACGCCACAGGCGATGGTGCCCACACCGGGCTCGGAGACCAGCTTGACCGATACCAGACAGCTCGGGTTGATCTGCTTGATGTCAAAAATTAGCTGGGCCAGATCCTCGATGGAGTAGATATCGTGGTGCGGCGGCGGGGAGATCAGGGTCACGCCGGGCACGGAATAGCGCAGCTTGGCGATCTGGGCGGTCACCTTGTCACCGGGCAGCTGGCCACCTTCGCCGGGCTTGGCACCCTGAGCCACTTTGATCTGCACCACATCGGCGTTCATCAGGTAGTGAGGGGTGACGCCAAAGCGACCGGATGCTACCTGCTTGATGCGCGAGTTCTTCTCGGTGCCAAAGCGCTTGGGATCTTCGCCACCTTCACCTGAGTTGCTCTTGCCGCCGAGGCGGTTCATGGCAATGGCCAGCGCTTCGTGGGCCTCTGGCCCCAAGGCGCCGATTGACATGGCGGCGGAGTCGAAGCGGGGGAAGAGGGCTTCGGCAGATTCCACTGCACTCACGTCCACCGGATGGTCGACTTTTTTCAACGCCAGCAGATCACGCAAGGTCGAGACCGGGCGCTCATTGACCAGCCGGGCGTACTCCAGGTAATCGGCGTAGTTGCCAGATCGCACTGCGGCTTGCAGGGTTTGCACCACATCCGGGTTGTAGGTGTGGTACTCGCCGCCGTGGACAAACTTGAGCAGGCCGCCGTGACTGAGGGGCTTGCGTTGCAACCAGGCCTGACGGGCCAGATTGTGCTGATCTTGCTGGATATCGCTAAAATCGGCCCCTTGAATGCGGCTCGATACCCCACGGAAACAGATCTCAACCACCGACTGGGCAAGCCCCACAGCTTCAAACAGCTGGGAGCAGCGATAGCTGGCCACGGTACTGATGCCCATTTTGGACATCACCTTGTAGAGGCCTTTATTGATGCCGTTACGGTAGTTGACCATCGCCTGACGCAAGGTCATCTTCAGCACCCCTTCTTCAACCTGCTTGGCCAGAGTTTCATAGGCCAGATAGGGGTAGACGGCAGTGGCGCCAAAGCCCAACAGTACCGAGAAGTGGTGCGGGTCGCGGCAACTGGCGGTCTCTACCAGAATGTTGGCGTCACAGCGCAAGTTGTTGTCGACCAGAGTGCGTTGCACCGCGCCCACCGCCATGGCGGCCGGGATCGGCAGGGTGTCAGCGCTGATATCGCGATCTGACAACACTAGCAGCACGGTGCCACTCTTGGCGGCGGTTTTAGCCAGCTCGCAGATGCGAATGATGGCAGCTTCCAGCCCCTCTTCGGGCTTGAAGTTGAGACTGATCACCTGGTGGCGATAGTATTCCCCTTCCAGTGCCAGCAGCTGATGGAAGTCGGAGTAGAGCAGGATCGGCGACTGGAACAGCACCCGGTGGGCGTGGCCGAAGGTCTCGTTGAAGACGTTCTGCTCGCGACCGATACAGGTGGCCAGCGACATCACGTGGTTCTCCCGCAGCGGATCGATAGGCGGGTTGGTCACCTGGGCGAACATCTGGCGGAAGTAGTCATACAGGGTTCGTTGACCGGACGAGAGCACCGCCATCGGGGTGTCATCCCCCATAGAACCCACCGCTTCCTGACCGTTCTCAGCCAGTACCCGAATGATCTGATCCAGCTCCTCGAAGGAGTAGCCGAACAGCTTCTGATAGGTTTTCAGCTGGTCATCGGCAAACTCGCGGCTGCCGGTCTGGTTGTCATCCATCTGCTCGAATGGCACCAGTCGGGTGCAGTGCTTGTCCATCCACTGCTTGTAGGTGTGGCGGCTCTTGAGATCGTCGTCAATCTCGAAGCTGGTCCACACCTTGCCGTTGTGGGTATCCACCACGAACAGCTCGCCTGGGCCGACCCGGCCTTTCTCCAGCACTTCATCCGGGGTGTAGTCCCAGGTGCCGACCTCAGACGCGAGCGTGATGAACTTGTCCTTGGTGATGACGTAGCGGGCCGGACGCAGGCCATTGCGATCAAGCGCGCAGGTGGCGTAGCGACCGTCGGTCATCACGATACCGGCGGGGCCGTCCCACGGCTCCATGTGCATGGAGTTGAAGTCATAGAAGGCGCGCAGGTCGTCGTCCATGTTCGGGTGCTTTTGCCATGCAGGCGGGATCAACAGACGCATGGCACGGAACAGATCCATGCCACCGGCGAGGAAGAGATCCAGCATGTTGTCGAGGCTGGAGGAGTCAGAGCCGGTGGTGTTGACGAAGGGTGCAGCGTCTTGCAAATCGGGGATCAGCGGAGTCGCAAACTTGTAGCTGCGCGCCTTGGCCCACTGGCGGTTACCGGCGATGGTGTTGATTTCGCCGTTGTGAGCGAGATAGCGGAACGGCTGGGCCAGTGGCCAGCGCGGACTGGTGTTGGTGGAGAAGCGTTGGTGGAACACGCAGATCGCTGCCTGCATGCGAATGTCGGCGAGATCCAGATAGAAGCGCGGCAAGTCCACCGGCATGCACAGTCCTTTATAGACGGTGACCAGATTGGAGAGACTGACCACATAGAAGTAGTCATCGTTGATGCGCTTCTCGATACGGCGACGCACGATATAGAGGCGGCGCTCCAGATCCTGTTCAACCCAGCCGGGAGGCGCGTTGACAAAGACCTGTTCAATACTGGGCAGGGAGGCTTTGGCGATAGGGCCGAGCACATTGGTATCGACCGGCACTTTGCGCCAGCCGACCAGACTCAGGGTCTCTTTTTCCAGCTCTTCGTCGATGATGTCGCGAGTCTGCTGGGCCAGAACCGGGTCGGGGTTGAGAAACAGCATGCCAACCGCGTACTTGCGGCCAAGGTGCCATCCCTTCTCCTCGGCAACAGCTCTATAAAAGCTGTCGGGTTTTTGCAGCAGCAGACCGCAACCATCGCCGGTCTTGCCATCGGCGGAGATCCCGCCGCGGTGCTGCATGCGAGCCAATGCTGACATCGCGAGACGGACAAGTTTGTGGCTGGCTTCCCCTTCCATGTGGGCCAACAGGCCGAAGCCACAGTTATCCCTCTCCAGCTTTGGATCATATAGTGACATTGCATTTCTCCCTTGCTCGGCCTTCCATCGCACAGTCATCAACTGACTGCATAAATTGCGATTGGCTCTTGTGGTTCCGTCTGCCTGACGTGGCGAATCTCCAAACTAATGGGATTTTCTGACGAGGTCAATCGCAGGTCAGGTTTGTCTCGGTGGTTACATTCTCATAACAAAATGTCGAAGCAGAGGGAGGAATTGGCTGGAATAGTGTGATTGTTCCGCTCAAGATGGTGTTTGTGGTGAAATATATTGCCATTAGGGAGTTCAATGGTGCGCTTATCGACCGAGGGTGAATGTAGTAATTTTACCAATCCAGCTTGGTCGACAGCGGAGGTGATCACATTTTCAATATTGCATGCTTGCAATTGTGTCTTGTCGGGTCTCTTTGAATTTTTCATTGTTCAACAGTGAGTTATCAGGTCTCATTTTCACATGGATGTTTACTGTTGGAATAGTCAACGAGCTGCCAAAATCTGTTTTTTGCGCTTTTTCTCTATATTTATTCAAAATTGACCGGATATTTATATGTTTTACCTCCTCCGCTAGCTTGATCCAGCTCAGCCCCTGTTTTGCGCAAGCTCGTACAATGGCGCTCCTTTAGCGGAGGTGCCATGCAGTTACACGAACTCGTCAATACATTCGGTCAAGATCTCAAGCAGCGTCACGGTCAGAAGATCCACAAACTCTCCATCCATGGTGCCTTCACCTGCCCGAATCGGGACGGCACCCTGGGCCGCGGTGGCTGCACCTTCTGTAATGTTTCCTCTTTTGCCGACGAGTCGGCCCAGCAGCTCTCCGTGGTGCAACAACTGCTGGCTCGCCGCGATGAAGTGACCCGCGCCAAGCGCTATCTCGCCTACTTTCAGGCCTATACCAGCACCTATGCCGAGGTCGAATATCTGCAGCGCATGTACGAAGAGGCACTGTCAGTGAGCGATATGGTGGGGCTCTGTGTGGGCACCCGTCCCGATTGCGTGCCGGATGCGGTGCTGGATCTGCTGGCGGGCTATCAGGAGCGGGGTTACGAGGTGTGGCTGGAGCTGGGGCTGCAGAGCGCCAATGACAAAACCTTGCAGCGGATCAATCGCGGACACGGTTATGCCGCCTATGAGGATGCGGTGAAGCGGGCCCATCAGCGCGGCATCAAGGTATGTGCTCATCTGATCGTTGGCCTGCCGGGCGAGGTGCCGATGGATAGCCTGGATACCCTGCATCGTATCGTGGAAACCGGTGTCGAGGGGATCAAGCTCCATCCGCTTCATGTGGTGGAGGGCAGCACCCTCGGCAAGGCGTGGCAGGCGGGGCGGCTTGAGGTTTTGACGCTGGAGCAGTATGTGGAGGCGGCGGTCGCCATGATCCAGCACACGCCGCCCGAGGTGGTTTATCACCGGATTTCGGCATCGGCGCGTCGGCCAACACTGCTGGCACCCGTGTGGTGTGAAAATCGCTGGACTGCGATGGCGGATATTGCAAAAGTGCTGGCTAGCAGTGGGCCACAAGGTCATGCCTTGGGGCGGCCCTTCATACTTGCTGACCTATAATTGAGTGCGACGTTATTATTTTCACCTAAAACATAGGGTTATATAAAAAAGTACATACCATAAACTATAGTTTTGGGGTGTTCCGGTTGATATAGTAATGCACACTTAATGGCCATCTAATTGACATTGTTATCTATTAAGTTCGACACGCGCTAGCAAGGCAGTGATAGCATGGAGTCAGTCAGGCCATGTTTATCGGGATTCGGCCATGTCGTTACCAGCGCCCTGCAGTAACTTATGGATGAATGTTTGCTGACAGGTTGATGCCCTGTGCCCGCACATCAGGAGATGTGTGATTTGGTGTGTTAGTCGCGCGAGCAGGAAAATACGTGCGGTTCATTTTCGTCTTGATCCCATTTATGCAGTGACAGGATGCTATGCAAGCAGAAACAAGTCGTATCGATGAACTATTAGAGTGCCTGGTCTTCTTGACCCGCTTTTATGGTGTGCCCAACAGTCAGGATGCCCTGACGACCGGGTTGCCTCTGGTCTCTGGCCGTCTGACAACGGCGCTGTTTTGCCGCGCGGCTGAACGGGGTGGCTTATCTGCCCGTGAAGTGATCCAGCCGTTGGCTGATATATCACCCTTGTTGCTGCCTTGCGTATTGCAGATGCGCAGTGGTGGCGCCTGTATTCTGCTGGAGTGGAACGAGGATCGCAGCCAGGGGAAAGTGATTTTTCCGCAGGCTGGTGATGCAGCCCAATGGCTATCTACGGCTCAGCTCGGTGATGAGTATCTGGGTCGCCTCTTCTATGTGAAGAAGCAGTTCAAATTTGACGAACGCTCACCCAAGGTGCTGGAAACCCGTGATGGTCACTGGTTCTGGAGCACCCTGTTCGAATCACGGGGTATTTATCGCGATGTGCTGATTGCCTCGATCCTCATTAATCTGTTTGCGGTCGCCAGCCCCCTCTTCACCATGAACGTCTATGACAAGATCGTGCCCAATCTGGCGTTTGAGTCGCTGTGGGTGCTGGCTGCGGGGGCCATGGTTGTTTTTACCTTCGATTTTGTGATGCGTCAGCTACGCAGCTACTTCATCGATATTGCCGGCAAAAAATCCGATGTGCTGCTGTCGGCCAAGATCTTTGCCAAGGTGATGGGCATGCGCATGGAGTCGCGCCCGGCTTCTACCGGTGCTTTCGCCAAGCACTTACAAGAGTTTGAGTCGGTGCGGGAGTTTTTCACTTCCGCCACCGTATCTACCCTTATCGATCTGCCCTTCGCGGTGTTCTTCCTCTTTATTATCTGGTTGTTTGCCGGCGTGATGGTGGTGGTGCCCATTGTGGCCATGCTGATCCTGGTTGCCTACAGCTTCTATATTCAAGGGTCGCTCAAGCAATCCATTGAAGAGGGCTCGCGCCTTGCCTCCCAGAAAAACGCCAACCTGATTGAAAGTATTTCCGGGTTGGAAACCGTCAAAATCTTCGGTGCCGAAAGCATGTTCCAGCATCGCTGGGAGCAGGCGGTATCCCATATTTCCACTTGGGGTGTACAGACTCGTCGCATTACCAACTCCATGTCTTCACTGGCCAGCTATATCCAGCAGGTAGTGACCGTTGGGCTGGTCATTGTAGGGGTCTACCAGATATCTGAAGGTTTGGTCACCATGGGCGGCATGATTGCAGCCGTGATGCTGGCGAGCCGGGCAATTGCGCCTATGGTGCAACTCTCGGTGCTGTCGACACGCTATAACCAGGCCAAGTCTGCGCTGGATATTCTGGAAAAGATCATGCAAACCCCGGGTGAGCAGGAAGAGGGCAAGCAATATATCCATCATCCGGTGATTGCCGGTCGGATCGAATTCGAGAATGTCTCGTTCAAATATCCGGGCATGGAAACCAGCTCGCTGCACAATATCAATTTACGCATTCAGCCAGGTGAGAAGGTGGCCATTATCGGCCGGATCGGGGCAGGTAAAACCACCCTTGAGAAACTGCTGATGGGCTTGTATCGACCCACCGATGGTTCGGTCCGTATCGATGGATTTGAGCTGGATCAGCTGCCCTCGTCGGTGATCCGTCGCAATATCGGCTGTGTCCCTCAGGATGTCATCCTGTTCTTCGGCTCGGTGCGCGACAACATTATGTTGGGTAACCCGCTGGTGGATGATGCTCGGGTTTTGCGCGCCGCCAAACGGGCCGGGGTGACCAACTTTACCAACCGGGATCCCAATGGCCTTGATCGGCAGATTGGCGAAGGCGGGCGTCAGCTTTCCGGTGGTCAGCGTCAGGCGATCCTGCTGGCGCGTGCGCTGCTCAATGATCCCCCCATTCTGGTGATGGATGAACCCACCTCCAACATGGACAACCAGTCCGAGATGCAGGTCAAACAGGAGCTGGCCAGACTTGGCCCGGAAACCACCCTGATCCTGATCACTCACAAGACCTCCATGCTGGATGTGGCATCCCGGGTGATTGTTATCGAGCAAGGTCAGATAGTTGCAGATGGCCCTAAAGATGTGGTGTTGCAACAGTTGAAAGAAGGCAAAGTACGAGTGCAGGAGGTATCCCATGGTTAAGGGACTCTCCGGCTGGTTCAACCGGTCTAAGAAGGCGCAGTCTGACGACGTCTTACCCGCACCTGAGCACCTGGAGTTTGTCGATGACGGAGCCGCCGCTGTGTTGCTCAGTACACCGACTAGTGCCCGTATCTTGTTGTGGTGTTGTTTCTTATTTTTTGTGAGTGCCATTGTCTGGGCTGCATGGGCAGAACTGGATGAAGTCACCGTGGGGCAAGGCAAGGTAATGCCTTCCCGGCAATTACAGGTAATCCAGAACCTGGAAGGGGGGATAGTCAAAGAGATCTTTGTCAAAGAGGGTGACATCGTAGAAAAAGGGCAGGCATTGCTGCGTATCGATGATACCCGTTTTCGCTCCGATTTTCGGGAACGGGAGCAGGAGTTGGTGACCCTGAAAGGCGATATCGCCCGGCTGCGGGCCGAGATGGCCAGTGTCGAGGTAAAAAATGAGCCGGCACTGGGTTGGCGTGAGCAAGTGGTCATCTCTGAGGCACCCATCCAGTTTCCTGATGGTTATGAAACGATTTTCGCTGAATATGCCAACCGTGAGCGTTCAGTCCAAAAAGATCGCCTCAATAACTTGAAGAACCAGCTCTATATATTGGGGCAGCAAATCGAACAGAAAGAGCAGGAACTGATAGAGTTGAACGCCAAAATACGCACCGTGAACCGCAGCGTGGATTTGGCCAGACAAGAGCTCAATATCAGTCGTCCGCTGGCTAAAGAAGGAATTGTGCCACAGGTTGAATTGATCAAACTGGAGCGTCAGGTCAACGAGATGCAAGGGGAGCTGGAGAGTAACCGGTTGATTATTCCAAAACTCAACTCGGTATTGCGGGAGTCTATATCAAAGCGTAATGACATCGCGTTAACCTTCCGGGCTGATTCACAAACCGAGCTTAATGAGAAGCAGGGACGACTTGGTCAGCTGTCCGAAGGGCAGGTCGGCTTGCAAGACCGGGTTGATCGTACCAGTGTGATTGCGCCGCTCAAAGGCACTATCAAAAAGCTCAAGATCAATACCCTGGGCGGTGTAGTGCAACCGGGTATGGATTTGATGGAGATAGTGCCGCTGGAAGATACCTTGCTGGTGGAAGCTAAAGTGTCGCCAAAAGATATCGCCTTCCTGCGACCCGGGCTGGACGCCATCGTCAAGATTACTGCCTATGACTTTACAATCTATGGAGGATTGCATGGCAAGGTTGAACAGATAAGTGCGGACTCGATCCAAGATGAGGAGGGGAACTCCTTTTATCTGGTTCGAGTACGTACCGACAAGAGTTACTTGGGCGATGAGCTTAACGCACTTCCCATCATCCCCGGTATGTTAGCCAGTGCGGATATTATTACTGGTAAAAAAAGTGTCCTAGACTATTTGCTGAAACCCATATTAAGGGCAAAGCAGTCGGCACTGAGAGAACGATAAGCCAACAATCTAAAACAATACATGACTGGAGATAACATGAAAAAAACGATTGTTGCCATGCTGGTCAGTGGCATAACCCTACTCCCTGGTTTGGGGCAAGCCCAGACGCTGGAGGAGTCGGTAGGACATACGCTTGCGACACATCCCAAGATCAAGGAAGCGTTCGATTTGTATCAGGCACGCCTCTATCAGCATGATGGTGCCAAGGGTGGTTACTATCCCACCATCGATCTGCGTGGTGGCGTAGGTTATGAAAAGACTGATAGCCCATCAACACGTCGTGATCCAACAAGTGATGACTCGTTGACTCGTAAAGAGGCCGGGCTCAGTCTGCGCCAAATGTTGTTTGATGGCTTTGATGTCAGCAACAACGTATCCAGAACAGAAGCGGAAGCCAATGCCCAGCGTCTGGCGATGATCTCTGAAGCGGAAAACACCGCGCTGCGGGTCTCTGAGGTGTACCTCAACATGCTGCGTCAGCAGGAAATCCTGGAGCTATCCAAGCAGAATCTGGAAACCCACGAGCAGATCCGCAGTGACATTCGCAAGCGGACCGACTCAGGTTTGGGATCGACGGCGGACCAGACCCAGATCGATGGCCGTGTTGCCCGCGCCTATTCAAACCAGGCTGCAGCGGAGAACAACTATCGCGATGCAGAAAGTGAATTTATCCGTGTCGTGAATGAGGTGCCAAAAGATTTGGTGCAGCCGGTTCCCAACGCCGAGGTCATTCCGGCCAGTCTGGAGACAGCGCTGAAAACCGCGACCGAAGTTCACCCGACCCTGCTCTCTTCACTGCAGGATATCGAAGCGGCCAAATATCAGCATGAAGGCGCCAAGTCCGGTTTCTACCCCAATGTGACATTCGAGGTCGATCAGAACTGGAATGAGGATATCGATGCGGTTCCAGGCCGTAATGATGACCTGACCGCCATGGTGCGGATGCGTTACAACCTGTTCCGCGGTGGTTCTGACGTGGCAGAGAGCAACGCTACATCGGCGCTCTATTCCCAGGCGAAAGACATTCATCTGAATGCGTTCCGCCAAGTGGAAGAGGGCACGCGTCTGGCATGGAACGCCAAAGAGTCGCTGACCAAGCAGAAGACCTTCTTGAAAGAGCACGTCGACGCCAGCTATGACACCGTGCAGGCCTATAAAAAGCAATTTGGTTTGGGCCAACGGACTTTGCTGGATGTGTTGAACACCGAGAACGAACTGTTTGAAGCGCGTCGTAGCTATATTACTGCCGAATATGACGCGCTGCTGGCGGACTATCGCATTCTCAATGCGACAGGTAGCCTGCTCAATGCCTTTAGCGTCAAACAGCCCGCTGAATGGCAAGCCAAGAAGTAACGGTTCGCTATTGATCCCGCAGGGATGATGACCGCACCAAGGTGACTGCGTATTGCAGTCACCTTGTTTGGTAAATGTAAGTGGTTGTCCGGTTTCAGGAGTGCGCAGCAACAATGCAACAGGCAACGGATGTGACACTTCAGCCTGGAGAGGGTTACCGGTTCCCTTTTATTTTCAGCAGATGGAAACTGTTATGCCTGCGCGTTTTGCGCCACTCGTTATGGGTTTTGCTGCTACCTGTTTCGCTGTTGCTCTGTGCCAGTCAACCTTTGCCACCGGAAGATCTCAATTTGATCAAACGGGCTGAGCAGACCTATGGTGCACGAGCAGGCAAGCGGGTAACCAGTTGGCGGATGCTGGTCATGGAGACGAAGGGAAGGGCTCTTAGCGAGGCGAAAAAACTCGAGCGAGTGAATAACTTTTTTAATCGGATGCGCTTTATTGATGACATCAAGTTGTGGCGCAAGAAGGATTATTGGGCCACGCCACTTGAGTTTCTGGGGGCGGCCGGGGGAGATTGCGAGGATTTTAGTATTGCTAAATATTCCACGCTGCTTGAACTTGGGATCCCGGATGAAAAAATGCGGATGGTGTATGTCAAGGCGCTTGATTACAACCAGTTTCACATGGTGGTTGCCTATTACGAGACGCCATCCTCCGTTCCGGTTATTTTGGATAATTTGATTGGCTCGATTAGACCCGCCACACAACGACGGGATCTGTTACCTATTTATAGCTTTAACGGTAGTCACTTGTGGTTGATGAAGGCGAAAGGCCAAGGGGAACTGGCTGGTCAATCATCTCGCTTGGGATTATGGAATGATTTACGCAATCGCATGACCTCGGGGCGATTGGCTCGGCCAGCGGTGAATTTGGATGATTAACCTATGACGCTCTATCGACAGTTATTAGCCACCATGCTGCTGTTGTTTGGATTGCTCTTTGCGGCCACATACTGGGTGCAATTCAATTCAACCCGCACGTATCTGGCACAGCAACAGCAAACAACGGTCATCAACACTGCCACCTCGCTGGGGCTGGCACTGACTCCCTACCTGGAAAATGGTGACAAGGTTGCTGCCGAATCAGTGATCCAGGCCATTTTTGATGGTGGTTATTACCGACAGGTTCGCCTTGACCTGCTCGCCTCCAAAGATGTCATCGAGTTGGAAAACACCAATAATATTCAGGGTGTACCGCAGTGGTTTATCAATTTGGGGTTGTTTCCTGAGGTATCCAATGAGTCAATTCTGACTTCTGGCTGGTTGCAGCTTGGCAAATTAAAGGTGGTTGGCCACCCGGGCCAAGCTTATTACGAGTTATGGCGCGGAATGAGCGAACTGGCGAGCTGGTTTCTGGTCGGTTTTTTGATCACCACCATTCTATTGATGAGAGCACTCAACTATTTGCTTAAACCGCTGAAACACATCTGTCAGCAAGCGGTCGAGATCGAGTTGCATCATTTTGGTCACGCCATACCTGAGCCGAAAACCCATGAATTGAAACAGGTAGTTCAGGCTATAAATACCCTATCAAGCAAGTTGGCATTGCAGTTCAAAGAGCAAGCCGATGAGGCTGAAAAGTTGCGTGAGCGTGTGTATGTAGATGCGGTATCTGGTCTTGGCAATCGCGCCTATTTTGTCGGTCAGGTCAATGCCTGGATTGCAGAGGCAGGACAAGGGGGCGTCATGCTGATTGCGGTAGACATGCTTGATGACATCTACCGTGATGAGGGCTTTGCTGCCCGTGACAATATGGTTAAATCCATCGCGCAAGCCTTGAAAGAACAACTGCAAGGGTGGGATGGTGCTGCGTTGGCCCGGATTTCGGCAACGGAATATGCGCTGCTCTGCCCAACTGATGACCTCACTCAACTCAAAGATTTGGCTGAGGTGATTAATAGCCGCATCGCCGATCTGGTGGTGAATCCAATGGGCGAAGGCGATGCACTCTCAGTCATCGGTATTGCCGGTCGTGATGGCCACGATGATCTCTCAGCCTTGTTGACCAAGGCCGATAATGCGCTTGGCAAAGCGCGCAATGAACGCCGTGGTGCTGTCGTGATGGAAGGGGGCGCCGAACAAGGGTTGATGGGACGTTTGGCCTGGCGAGATCTGGTGCAAGATGCCATCTCACGGCAACTGTGGCGCTTCAAAGCCCAACCTGCTTGCCGATTTGATAATGGCGCCAGGTTGCATGCCGAGTTGTTTGCCTCGATTTCTCGTGATGGCACAGATTATTTTGCCGGTCAGTTCTTGCCTGCAATTGAGCAGTTCAAACTGGGTGGCGAGTTTGACCAGGCGGTCCTCGATGCGTGCGTTCCATTACTGCAAAAGCAGTCTGATCTGGTGCTGGCGATCAATATCACGGCAGGCTCGCTCTGTTCAGATGAGTTTTTAACCTGGCTGACTCGCTATTTGGCCGAGCATGCCGAGTTGAAAGAGCGGCTGCTATTTGAAATACCTGAAGCTGCCATCATGAAGCATAAAGAGAATGTGACCGCGTTGGTGCACGCCTTGCAGGCGCATGGCTTCCTGTGGGGTGTTGATCACTTCGGCCGTCACTTCCACTCTTTGGGTTATCTGGAGGAGCTGGCACCGGCGTATGTCAAAGTTGACCACGGTTATACTAGCCAGGTTATGGAGCCGGGGGCCGATACCTCATTCCTGGCCGCGGTGTGCCGTGCGGCACATAATGCTGGTGTGACCACGATTGCGACCCGTGTGGAGGACCAACGCCAAGTAGAGCTGCTCTCGAAGTTGCATATTGATGGTTATCAGGGGTTTGTTCATCCAGCCTTTCCCTTGTCTTGAATAATACAGTGTTAAAAATGGCCCCGAATGGGGTCATTTTTATATCTAAAAATTCTCTTTTCCCTCTTTCCATATAATGGAATTATGGAGAGCCTCTAATGGCGCTCAGTAAATAGTGTTGATTTTTATATTAAAAAAGCAACCCTTCTATTTTTTTCCCTCGTTCTATTGAATACCTACCGAATTGATACATTTTTGCAACGGATAAGCATGTCATCTCCTCCTACGGTTTAGGAATCAAGATCCGTCACGTTGGAGCAATGGATATGCGTACCCAAATCATCGACAAGTCAGTGGTTGTCTCAGCTATCGAAGGCAATGTGGAAATTGTGCTGGCTGATGGAAGCAGCCGCCCTCTGCAACAAGGGGAGATCCTCCAGCCCGGTGCCAAGTTGACCATAGCGGATGATGCCAAGCTGGCTCTTTCCCCTTATGACGACACTCCCGCATCGGGTGCTCCGGCGGGTTCCGAGTCGGCTGAGCCAGCTCAACCACAAGCGGGGGCCAGCCCGGAAGGGGCTCCTTCAGATATTGCCGCATTGCAAGAATCGATTCTGCAGGGCGTTGACCCGACTCAAAACTTTGAAGCCTCTGCTGCCGGTGGTGCCCCTGCGGCCGGTGGTGGTGGCGGTATTGGTGGGGTTGCCGGAGCCAGTGGTAATGGTGGTTTCGTCACCATTGATCGAACCGGCGATGCCACGATAGCGGCTGCAGGGTTTGATACAACCTACGATACGGCCGCTGTAATCAATGCAAATCAGGCAGAAGATTTAATTCTTGAGAATCAGCTTGATGATTTGGGCGAAACCGTCGTGACCCTGGAAGACGCTCAGGTCAGCGGTAATTTGCTGGACAACAGTACCAACCCTGATGGACCCGCTGCTGCCTCCGTCGTTTCATATGACTGGGGTATCAACATCGGTGTGCCTGCCGGTGTTGCCGCCACTATTACCGGTGTGGGCACGTTGATCATCAATCCGGATGGGAGTTATACCTTCACTCCGGCTTCTAACTATGATGGCGCCGTTCCCCCTGTGAACTATCAGGTAACCGATGGCCAGGACACAGCTACATCGACACTCGTGCTCTCCATCACTCCGGTCGATGAAGAAGTAGCTCTTGCTGGGCTGGATCGGGAAGGGGGGGAGGTACAAGTCAGCGATACCAATTTAGCGGATGGTTCGGCTCCCAACGCAGCAGCTCTGACTCAAAGTGGAGTGTTTACCTTCAATGCTCCTGATGGCGTCCAGAGTTTGACCTTGGGTGGCGTTACATTAATCACTAATGGCCAGCCAAGCACATCTTTTCCCCAGTCAATTATCAGTCCGTTAGGAAGTGTCCTGACAATCACTGCGGTGGCTTACAACCCTGTGACTGGTGCAGGACAAGTCAGCTACAGCTATACCCTTAGCGATAATGAAAACCATACAAGACCCGTCAATGACACCTCCTTGAGCGAAAGCTTTAGCGTTGTACTGATCGATAGTGATGGTGATACGGCTAGCGATACCCTTGATGTCACCATTTTGGATGACATACCCACTCTGGCTGATGGGGAAGAACAATCTGTGCGCAGTTTGGTCCATGAAGATGCGCTGATCGGCGGTAACAGTGAAGGGACTGGTCAGAGTGTGAACGCCAGCGGTGCAGCCGGTACCCTAAATAGCTTGGTCAACTTCGGTGCCGATGGGGCAGGCAGCTTTGGTCTGGGCAGTGATGTCAGCAGTCTGGTAGGCCTGGGACTGACCAGCGGCGGTGTAGCGCTCAGCTACAGCGTGGCGGGTAATGTATTGACCGCCAGTGCCGGTGGGGTACCGGTCTTTACCCTGACCGTAGGGGCTGACGGCAGCTACAGCTTCACCCAGAGTGGTCCACTGGACCATCCGACAGCAGATGGTGATGACAGCGAGCAACTGGCTGGCGTGGGCATCGACTTCTCTGGCGTATTGACCGCCACCGACGGTGACGGAGACCCGCTGACAGGTAGCTTCCCGGCAGGGAGCTTTACCATCAAGGTGGAAGATGATGTGCCGGTGGCGGTGAACGATGGCCCGGTTGGCGTGACAGAGGATGGGATGTTGGTGGTCAGTGGCAATGTGCTGACCGATGGCTCTGACGATGTATTTGGTGCAGATGGCCAGGGTGTTGACTACGTGGAGTGGGATGCCAATA
>NZ_FKKY02000064.1:0-568 GCF_900079845.1 Aeromonas sp. EERV15
CTAAATAACTGATCCTAATAGTGCTACACCTTCGCTGTGCCATAGCCATTCCCGGGGAAAGGAGACACGGTATCCATGAAGTGTTTCACTCGAGCCAGCAGGTTGGCCATCCCTCTGCATTGATGATTGCGCGTGATGGTTTCATGCAACTTGTGCCACAGCCGTTCTATGTGATTAACCCAAGGACTGTAAACTGGCTGGAATACCAGGCAGAACTTGGGATTCTTCTTCAACCATCGCTCGGTCTGATTGCTTTTGTGAATGATGTAGTTATCGAGGATCAGCGTGATGGTTTTGGCTCGTCGGTAGTGGTGGCGCAGCTTTTCCAACATGGCGATAAACAGCGATGAGTTTTTCTTTATCCCGCTGACGTAAAGCACTCTTCCGTTGCCTGCATGGAGAACGCCTGCCAGGTAATGTTTGGCGTTCTGTCCCGGTGTGACAACCCGCTTTTGCTGCGCTCTGAACATCCAGTCGGCCCCTAATTTGGGATTGAGGTCTATATCGACTTCATCCTCATAAAACACCGGATTATCGGCATCACAGCGGGCCAGCGCAGCGTCGATAT
>NZ_FKKY02000046.1:0-1417 GCF_900079845.1 Aeromonas sp. EERV15
TAATGCCGATCAGTTAAGGATCCATTGACCGATCCTTCTGATGTGTGAAAATCCGAAACCTGTTGATTGGTTTCGGATTTTTTATGCGTATCGCTCAAGCTCTCGACTTCCTCCACGCCAGCAAGGCCGCTCAGTTTGAGTCACTCTCCAACCTCATTCCCCCCGAACTCATCACCACTCTGCTCGGCGAGGAGGGCGTCGCTACCCTGCGCCGTCGCCGTATGCCCATGGAGCGACTGGTCTGGGCCATTATCGGCATGGCCATCTTCCGCCACGTCCCCATGACTCAGCTGGTCAATCAGCTCGATATCCTGTTGCCCGGTGACCGCCCCTTTGTCGCCCCCAGTGCTTTCCTGCAAGCTCGCCAAAAGCTTGGCCACAAGAGCATCGAACGCCTGTTTCACGACACCGCCGCAGACTGGCACCAGCAGGCCAATCACCCCGGCTGGGCCGGACTACAACTGCTCGCCGTCGATGGCGTGATGTGGCGCACGCCCGATACCCCGGACAATGCCGCCGAGTTTGCCAAACCCGGCACCCAGCATGGCGAGACCGCCTATCCGCAGGTGCGCATGCTCTGCCAGATGGAGCTCACCAGTCACCTGCTGGTTCAGGCGGTCATGGATAGTTGCGCCGTCAACGAGATGGTGTTGGCCGAACAGCTTGTCGCGCGTACGCCGGACCACTCGCTGACCCTGTTCGACAAGGGGTTTTACTCCCTCGGCCTGCTGCATGCCTGGCAAACCGCTGGCTGCGAGCGTCACTGGTTGCTGCCGCTCAAAAAGGGCACGCAATACGAGGTGGTGCGCAAGCTGGGGCGTCAGGATGTAGTGGTACGCCTGACGACCAGTCCACAGGCACGCAAGAAGTGGCCGCAGCTGCCGGACACGGTGGAAGCCCGCTTGCTGACCCGCAACATCAACGGCAAGGAGCGGCAAGTGCTGACCTCGATGGTTGACCCGATGCGTTTCCCGGGTGCCGACATCGTCGAGCTCTACAGCCATCGCTGGGAAATCGAGTTGGGCTATCGGGAGATGAAGCACAGCCTGCAACAACACCGGCTGACCCTGCGCAGCAAGAAGGCTGCGGGGATACGGCAGGAGCTATGGGGTGTGTTGCTGGCGTACAACCTGCTGCGCAGCCAGATGGTAAAGATGGCGGCGAGCTTGAAGGGATACACGGCGAGTCAGCTGAGTTTTCACATGGCGTCGGTCTACCTCATCCATGAGTTGAGCTGCATGCCGTATGTGTCGCCGGGGAATATCCCGGGACGCGTTGCGGAGCTGGAGAAACAGGCAGGGCAGTTTGTATTACCGGCCCGAAGGGAGCGAAGTTATCCCCGCTGCGTGAAGCCGAGACCACAGAAGTATGGAGTTAAAAAAACCAATAAAAACAATGCCAGTCAGGCTTAACTGAC
>NZ_FKKY02000194.1:0-300 GCF_900079845.1 Aeromonas sp. EERV15
CGGATGGCGACAAGAGTGCGACGCTCAGTTACAGCTACACCCTTAATGCAGCACAGACACACACCAAGCCGGCGAACGATACCAACCTGACAGATGTGGTAGGGGTAACTGTGAGCGGGGTGGGAGGCAGTAGTGCCAGTGGTAACGTGACGATAGCGATCATCGACGATGTACCGGTGGCGGTGAACGATGGCCCGGTTGGCGTGACAGAGGATGGGATGTTGGTGGTCAGTGGCAATGTGCTGACCGATGGCTCTGACGATGTATTTGGTGCAGATGGCCAGGGTGTTGACTACGTGG